>JBDNAP010000298.1:0-11215 GCA_039768325.1 Thiogranum sp. | reverse complement strand
TCTTCCTCTGTAGGGCCGAATTTATTCGGCCAGCAGCTGTTGGCGGCTACCCACATTTTGACTATATCCGGGATGATAGATGGAATGGCAACGTGGTGGGTCGAATGAATTCGACCCTTCTACAATGGGCTAAATAGGCTTAACTTAGCGCCATTCATACAAGAATAATTTCGTTGCGTTGAACAATATCCGCAGAATCTACTCCGAACAGGTTATGACGGCGTGCAAGTGCCGGTTACCTACAAAGAAGTTTGGGATGATGAATTTGGGGCCAGAGGCTGGAAGGTGAATGCCACAATCGGTGATCCTGAGATCATTGCCAGTACACGGGAGACAGGCCACAGAATAAATACCTCGGTATTTATTCACGACATCCTGGATCATTTTTTTTCGGGTTTTGGTGTTAGCGGCCGTCGAAGCGAGGCGATGGCTCTCATTCAGCTGTCAAAACGTACAGGTTCCGACCCGGAGCCAGATTATGAACAGTTAGTAAGAAAAGATATTCTGAGTGGCAGGGTCAATGGTGAGGAATTAATGGATTTTTTACCTGCTGATCTCTATGCCCTGGTTCCTGAGCAATCAACAATGACAGACAAGGAAACGATTTCTTTTCTACGTGAGCGGATAGGAAAAGACCGTTTGAAAAACTCTCTTGTGTATCACTTCTTCAAGCTAGGCAAAGCAGGTGAAACCCATGCCAATGAAAGCTGGAGGAGATTAGGGTTGGATACGAAAAAGCGGAAGGACATCGGTGAAGCATTACAAACTTTACTTGGGGTGATTGATCAAGCAGTAGAAGAATTGGGGGCTGAGGAAGCTCATGGAATGATAAGCATTAATAACAGATGCGTAGCTTTCACTCTGACAGCAAACAGCCTCATTGATTCAACTGAAGGCTACGAAGTAGCAGTCACCGGATAATCGAATTCTGAGAAATTACGATATTCACTTCAGTAATCGGGTAACGTTGAATGTCCGCTTTTGGGGGGAATGGCTGATCGACACAGGGAACAGAGTAACGCCTAGAGCACATGTAGCTGCAACTACCATATGGCCGTCGTTGAAATAATCATATTAGCGCGACGAAACAGCGTAAAATCAATAGAAAGTTGTCGTAGGAGACTTAATGAATGAAGTACATGCCCTGGCGCCAGTAATCATTCTGCTGCTTGCTGGCATTATTGCCATCACGGTAATGAGGAGAGTGGGGCTCAGTCCGATCGTCGGATACCTTATTGCGGGTATGATGATTGGTCCGTACTCGCTTGGCCTGATTCACGAGAGCGAGACCACACACCTCCTGGCTGAGCTCGGCGTCGTTTTTCTTCTGTTCGATATCGGGCTGCACTTTTCGCTGACGAGTATTTGGGAGGCCCGTCGCGATATCCTCGGACTGGGACCGCTTCAGATCGTTTTATGCGGACTCGCCTTCGGCGCGATCGCTATGGCCATGGGTCTTGGTCCGGAATACGCCGTGATTCTCGGTGGTGCGTTCGCACTTTCCTCGACTGCGGTCGTGGTTCAGACTCTCGCGGAACGAGGTCAACAAAGCTGTCCCGTCGGCCTGACCGGCACGGCGGTCCTGATCTTCCAGGACATCTTTGCAATCTTCCTGCTGATTTTTGCGGCCTCGCTTGAGAGCGGAGGTTCCACAACTGCCGAATCCGGTCTCGCCATCACCATTTTTCTCGCTGTATTGAAGGCTGTCGTTGCGTTTATCGTGGCGGTGGTGATTGGACGCTACGCCGTCAGGCCATTGTTTCGCTTCCTCGCGACAACGAAAAACGAGGAGGTCTTCACTGCCACTGCTCTCCTAGTGGTGCTGGCGACGGCAGTCGCCACGGGTGGTGCGGGGCTGTCCCTCACACTGGGGGCATTTCTGGGCGGCATGATCATATCCGAAACACCTTACCGGCATGTGATCCAGACCGAGGCGAAGCCATTTCGTAACCTGCTGCTCGGCTTCTTCTTCATCACCGTGGGTATGTCTCTGGACTGGCGCATCCTGGTCGGGCACTGGGCCGAAATCCTCGTCTTCCTGTTCACACTCATCGCGATCAAAGCGGTCCTGGTCAGCGCCGCGGCCAGGGTCTTCGGCTGGTCAACGCCTGGCTCGGTGCAACTTGGTTTCCTGCTCGCCCAGGGTAGTGAGTTGGTGTTCGTGATTATTGCTATGCCGATGGTGCGTGGGGCATTGGGCGAAGGCACGGTCGGTGTGATGATCACAGGCATCGCCGCTAGTCTCGCGCTTACCCCGGCCCTGGCGGCTCTTGGTAACAGACTTGCCCGGGCACTCAGGCAACGGTTCGAATCTTCAGTGCCGAACAGCGAGAACCTGCCGAGTGCTGCCACAGCTCCTGTGGTTGTATTCGGTATGGGTGAAGTGGGTCGCACGGTCGTGGATGCACTCAAGGCGAACGACATTGCGTACGAGGCGGTCGAGATGGACTACGGTCGATTTCTCGCTGCAAGCGCAGACGGCTACCCGGTGGCGTTCGGAGATCCAAGCGATGTTCGCCTGATGGAGACGCTCGCATTCTCACGGCGAGAGGCAGTCGTCGTCACTGTCGTCCGCTATGAAGTAGCGAAGGCCCTGATGCCGATCATGCGTGACCGTTATCCGGATCTCATACGTTTTATTGCCGTGGATACCGATGAAGATAAGTCGCGATTCGAAGCGGTCGGGATGCGGCCGGTGGTCAACCGAAGCATTCCACGAGGGATCGACATAGCGGCCGCCGTATTACGGTACCAGCGTGTGGATGAAGAGAAAATTCAATCCTGGATGCACCGACAGCAGGAGCGTGCGCTCCAGGCTGCCGCCGCCCTCGACGAAAGTCGTGCCGTGTCTGTGACGCCTTGAACCGCGTTCCAGGGGGACGATGTCAAGAAATTGTTGTCCGGCAATATCTTTATGTCCCCCAATCGAGTCGTCAAGCTCTGAATTCGCTGGAGTTATTATATCCTGCAACATAAGATTCCGACAGAAACCATTTTCGTAGGTCACGATGTTTGCGAACCCGCAACCACCAAAGCAACAGGAGCGCGCAGTCACCATGCCGGACACCACCTCACTCGATCTGAAATGGGGCCAGCCCGATGGCACCCACGACCCCTGGGTGCTGGCCCATTTTCAGGCACTGGAATCCGATGTACTCATCACCACCGCGCCCAAGGCGGGCACGACCTGGATGCAACAGATCCTGCACCAGATGCGCAGCGGCGGTGATACGGATTTTGACAACATCGACACCGTGGTCCCCTGGCTGGAACGCCCGCGCAGGGACAAAAGCTGGCGGCAGGTTCTGGATGATTACGACACCCTGCCCCGCCCCCGCCTGTTCAAGACCCACTGCACCGCGGAGCAGACTCCGGGCATCGGTACGGCCAGCATTATTCTTACGGTGCGCGACCCGCGGGAGTGCTGCGTGAGTTTTTACCACCATTTGATGAACATGACCGATTCGGCGCTCGACATGTCAGGGCATCAACGTCCCGCTTCATTTGCCGCCCATGTCGAAAACTGGCTCGAGTTCGCCGCCTGGTTCCGCAACGTCAAAAGCTGGTGGCTTTACCGCGACCATGAAAAAGTGTTGCTGCTTCGCTATAAGGATCTAAAGCGTGATCTTGGCGCGGTCGTTGATCAGATTGCCGCGTTTCTGGGCTGGGAACTTACCCCGGAACAAAAAGCAAAGGTGCTGAAATACAGTTCATTCGACTGGATGAAAGCGCACGACGAAAAGTTTTCAGGACAGACCGAATCGGGTGAGGCCCCGTTCAAACCCGGGCGTTTTATTCGCCAGGGCAAAGTAGGCGCTTACAAAGAACTGATCACGCCCGAACTGGAAGAGAAAATACTTGACCGCGCTCATGCGGAGCTCGAACCCGAGTGCCTGCGTTTTCTGGGAATCGGAAGCTGAAGAGCAGCAGTTATCGAAAAATCAGGATGATCAAGCAAAGAGGAGGGAGTGTGTCCTGGTCCACCGGATCTTTTGGTACACCGCGCATACCATAACATGCTGAGTTGCTGAATCTCATTGTATCCTTCAATCAGGAACTCTCAAGAATTCCTTTTCGGAGGCCACAATTCACCCCGGCACGCTGCGTGCCTGGCTGAAGCAACCTATTTTCAGCATTCGGTAATACTGACTGCGAGCCCGCCCAAGGATGTTGGTCTGCTTCATGGCGGCAATGGACAGTCCGGTGTCAGTGGCCATTTACAAACCGCGCGCGCGGTGGCCGCGCACTGCACCATGCGCATCGCTGCAGGCACCGGTGGCCGGCCACTGTGGCGCTCACATTCGCCTCGACGTCAGCATTCGCAGCATCATTGGAAGCGCTGTACCGCTACTGCATGAACACAGCCGGCTATTGATCGGTGTCTGCAAGCACAGCGCGTGCGATCTGTGCATCGGCGACCGGGCGCATCAGCTCCACGGCCGTTGCCTCGCTGGGCGGCAGTTCCGCATCGGACTCACCGAGTGCTTCGACGCGCTGTCCCCAGCGAACCAGCGCCGCGCCGCGGCTCAGGCCGGCGCCGAACGCGGGGGTCAGTATCAGTTCACCGGGCTTGATGCGGCCGTTGTCGACCGCTTCCGACAGGGCGATCGGGATCGACGCTGCCGATGTGTTGCCGAAACGATCCACGTTGACGTAGACCTTTTCGGGATCAACATCGAGCTTGTGGCCCACGGCCTGGATGATGCGAAGATTGGCCTGATGCGGGATGACGAGATCAACGTCGCCGATGCCGTAACCGGTCTTCTCGAGCACGTTGTGCGACGATCGCATCATGCCGAGGGTGGCACGCTTGAAGATCTCCCGGCCGTCGAAGTTGAACGTCAGTTCGAGCATGTCGTGGTTCAGGCGGTCGATCGCCGTGCCGAAGTTATCGACCATCAACGCACCCGCCGCGGCCCCGTCATTGCCGATATCGACCGCGAGCACGCCTTCGTCGTCGTCGCCCGCTTCCATGATCACCGCGCCGGACCCGTCGCCGAACAGCACGCTGGTATTGCGGTCGGTCCAGTCCAGGTACCAGGTCAGGCGCTCCGACGCGACCAGCAACACGCAGCGGCTGACGCCGGTCGTGATCAGCCCGTTCGCGAGCGCGAGCCCGTAGACAAATCCGCTGCAGCCGACGTTCAGGTCCATCGCGGCGACGTCTTCGATACCGAGTCGCTTCTGCACGATCGACGCGGTGCTCGGCACCAGCAACTCGGGGCTGACACTGGCAAAAATGATTGCGTCGACGTCGTCGGGTTCCTTGCCGGCGGCGGCCAGCGCCCGCGACGCCGATACCCGGGCCAGCTCGCCGCTGCCGACGTGCGACACGCGGCGCTCGCGAATGCCGGTACGCTCGACGATCCATTCGTCGCTCGTGTCCAGGATCGTCGCGATGTCGTCGTTGGTCATGACGGCCGGCGGTACGCAGCGCCCCCAGCCGGTGATCGTCGAAGGCATGATGTGAATCCCCTCTTCTAACGAAACATGTTACGAGCAATAGGAAGGACCGGCCGATCATTCCCGAGTGGCACCAGCAGGAAGTCCCGTATCTCGATAGTATAGGCAAAAAAAAAGGGGGCGATGACAAACCGCAATCATTCTCATTTGTCACCGACCCCTTTAATTTGACCCTGGTCGAACGCTACTCTCGCTTTACGATACGCGTTCAAGTCAACGGCAAAGATACCAACACCGGGTCTGGGTTGATGGTGAGTATGTCTTCCCTGGCCGGTTGTGTTAACTTATAAATTGCAGCGGTCTAGATGACCCGTGCAGTAGCTGCAATCCACTAATAGTCAGCGAAAATGTGAGACCGATGCTTCGTTTTCGGCTTGATTCGGTACAGTGTTGTAGTGCCCGACTCCTCGTGCGCAACCGCGATAAGCGGTAAAAAACCTTTCACATCGCCGGCCGGAATAAAGACAATGCCCTCGGGGGCCCGGTCGCCCCGACCTTTAGTGAAATCGCGGTTGTTGATGTACTGTTGGAACCTCGGTGCCGCAGGTTCGGACACGTCGTACACCATTACCCCGCCAATACGCTCCAGAATCGTGAACGCGTAGGTGCGTCCATTCACCATGCCGGTGGTAATCCCCTCCGGTTCCGGCCCCTTGTCGTCGCTGCGATCGTCGAAGGTGTCCCTGTTATCCTGCGAGTTGAAATTATCAGGAAACGCCGTGGCGGTGATTTGCTCGAAATCATCACCGCTGTCGTATATCAATTCCCCGTCTCCGCCCCAGATCGAGAATGAGCGCCCTCCAAAGGAAAAGAGCTCTGACTGACAGTTGTTAATCTCATCAAAGCCGCGGGGCGGAACGCTCGTCGTCTTCAGACGACCAAGACGTTGGTCATCCTGGATGTCTTCCGGGAACTCGTCGAGGCAGATCTCCGGCAACCCTTCTTCTTCGTCGGGAAAATCTTTGATCCGGAATTCCTCACTGAAACTGTCATAGTCGCGGCTATCGCCTTCGTTGGCAGTGGCAAAATAAACCTGACCCTCTACCTGAAATGCCGCAATAGCGTCTGGCTGATACATGCCGGACACCGGCTCTGGCCGAATAATGCGCCCACCGTCTCGATCGCTGGGATCGAGGCCATTGTGTATCGCTCTGCCGGTGGGGCTGTCCTCTGGTATGATCAGAAGAGCGTGGTCCTTGTAGCCAAGCGGCAGAATGTCGGTAATGGTTTTGCTAGAGATGTCGAGCTTAGCGACTGCGTTGTTTTCCTGTAGTGTGATCCAGGCAACCTCGGAGTATGAATCGACTGCGATGTACTCGGGTTCTACATCCTGAGCCACGCTGGCATTGGGCCCAAATATCCGCACGCCTTGAGCGATGAGTTCGTCTTTCTTGTCATTAAAATCTTCAAAACCTGCAGTATATACTTCCGCGCTGCGCGGTCCATGAGAGACGTCGATCACGCTGACAGAACCCGGGGGGTCTACTTCGTAGGCGTCCCGCTCGGGCTCAGCTTCGTTGGCCACCAGTAGGGTGTTGCCGTCAGGCGTACAGGTTATCATGTCCGGCAAGGCGCCCACCTCAACCGTGTTGATATGCCGGCCGGTCCGCTTATTAAAGAAGGCAACGACGCCGTTTACTGCTTCGAGTTCACCGCTTGATCCTTCCTGAAACAGAGGATCTGCGGCAATAGCGGCGGCCACAAAACGCCGATTTTTACAGACTGCCACACTGGTCGGGCGCCCAAGGGCGCTGACGTCAACGCTCTTGACGCGACGAGGATGTTGCGGATTAGCAATGTCGACAAAATCAATTCCACGGAAGATGCGCTCCTCGAATTCCGATCCGTCCTCACACGCCACTTGTTTCACTTCATCATGGGTTACGAACAGGCGTTGTGTGTAAGCGTCGTGGGCTACAATTTCTGCGCCTCCCTGTATGGCGACTTCATCAACCCCGCCAAGATCATCGCAAAGCGTGGTCTCGGGGCTTGCGATATTGCCCTCGAATGTCGACAGACGACTGAGCTCAATGGTGGCGGATCCGTCGTTTCGGGTCAGGCTGGTGGCTTCGAACTTTGCACTATCGCCCGTGGCGAATACCGAAGTTGCAGTCAGCAAGCCTGCGCCAACCACTGAGGCGCGAAGAGTCTTATCGTTCATCAGGTGCTCCCTCTCGTTGTGAATATCCCTTGTATTTTAGAACCATACAGCATTTCTATTTGCCGGTCCCAAACAATGTTAAGCAGCTACTTCGGTTCCTGTTTCGCAAACTCGTCTTGCCACTGAGGAGCCAAGTTACGCTGTTTCTGTGACAAAATCATGAACGTCGCAGTTGCGTCAATACTCCCCGTTAGTATCGATCCAAACTTATCTGCTTAACTGGATGCATACTTCCGGCCTGTGCATGGCGAAAATTCGAACTACACATAATAAAGCCGGCGGATAGATTTTTTGTAGGGACAGCGTCCCCCCAGGTAGCAAGCCCTTTTCCTCCGTCCAGACATACCGATCAGACTCGGTAAACCGTGGCACAACAGCCAGGCAGCCTCCGGCAAGGGAACAACTGCCGGTTAAACCGCGATAGGTAACTCACTGTTACAACTAGATAAAGCAATAATTCAAACTATTTTTCCATTTTTTTTTGTTCCCCATGAGGGAAATTATCTGTGTTTGGCGCTTAACAGTGCGAGAAGGCAATTAATTTGAAGCACGATTCACAGGAGAAACAAAATGACTATTCGATCACGTATCAATGTGGTGTTCTTTGAATTTTCTGATTTCAAACTGCACAACGACTGGTGGGGAAAGACCGCGAAGATACCGGCGAGCGTTATAAATCAGGCCGCCGGCGTTCTGCTGATGACCTTGGCTACCAGCCAGGTTCACGCATTTCCTGCCGGAGTCATCTGCCCGAGCGGTGCCAGTGATGCGCTGTGTGAAATACCGCTTGGAAATTCGCTTACCCTCGAAACACCGCTCCATTCCATCGTGGACTCCGGTAATCCCTACCGATTCGAACTTGACGGCGATGTTACGGTGGTTACCTCAGCCATGCGGCTTCCGATGCTCGCGTCGCAGCTGGTGCTGGAAGTGGATCCCGAAACCCTGAACGTTCTTGAGCTGTACGGATCGGCTCAAGTGCCGATCGATCAGGTGCCGGCACTCAGCAAGGCGGAATTCGAACAGATACCGACAATGGTGGTTGGACTGGTGCAGGGTGAGACAATTGACGAGCTTTTCGATGGCGCCCTGCCTTTGAACACTGCCAAAGCACCTGATGGCTCAAGACGAACCGGTACACAGCCATATCTGCTAATGCATGCGGATGCCGGGCTGTCCATGAAGCTGGATAATCTCATCGGAGCAGAGACCGGACTGAGCTTTTCTATCCCGGCCGCAAACCCGTTCACCCTGGTGATCGATACCCTGGATCCCTATATCTATATATCGAAATCCCTGTCAGCCAACAACAGCGAGGAGGACAACGAACCTGAATATACTGTTATCGCTTATGAGATCCCGGGCGACGATGGCAATGTGGAGACGATGGTGTATGAACACTATGATCAACAGGGCACATTAGCGAAAAAATATGTCGAGACCGTAGCTACCAGCAGCGTTATCGAACACGTATTCTATAGTTCAGGTCATCAGACGGTAGCTTTCTTCGAACCTGATGGGGTCGGTGGTTATCGGCAGGAAGGCAGCGACGGTTCCAACGGTCGTGTTATCAGTGCAAATGAGATTGTGACCGGTGAAAGCGATCGCAGGAGAAAAGCTGATGACAAGGATGCGGCTGAAGAAGAGAACGCTGACCCTTTTCCGATAGACGCTGTAGGTCTTTCAGCGCACGGCTGGATTCCCTTTGAAGCAAAGACCACCCTTGGCATACCCGAGGAGTCACAAAACTTTGCTGGACAGATTTTCATTGGCGGAGAGGTGCCCATGGGGTCCCCCTTCGTGGTGCTCAATGGTGAAGTCGTGGCTTATATCGGTGAAGAAGGTTCTAATCTGGGCGGAAACGGTGAGTTGTCCGTTGAACTTGAGTTCCTGAAAGACATCGTCAACTTCAGCCTCGCGCTGGGTAACGCCACTGCCGCTGTACAGGTGGGCCCCGACAAGCAGATGACCTATATCAGTGGCGAGCTGGATCCCGATGCACTGTTCCTTGATGACATCCTGCCAGTCTTTCCGAAGGTCGGTGCCAGGGCCGCCGGTTATATCGACAACGGCCTGGGTGATACACACATCACTATTGATGGTGAATTCGATCTGGATGCCGATGTGCTCGGCAACCTGATCGGTGTCGATCTTGGCAGTCTGATGACGATACAGGGCCACTTGAGCATCGATACTGACGGCGTCCTGATCAGCGGCAAGACCAGCAATCAGATTCATCCGGACCTCAAATTCGGAAGTGAAATTTCGGTGCGTATGCAAATGTCATGGGTATCACCGGAAGATATCATTCTGGAGCTGCGGGGCGATATGGATGTGTTTAGTGTCGGCCTGGAGGACGTACTGGTTTCGATCAGTCCACAGGGTATGTTTATCAACGGTGCATTCGTCACACCGCTTACCCGCATTGGTCTGGCTGGTAGTATTACGGATCAAGGCCCCTCATTGACCGGCTCTGCCAGCGTGATGCTTGGACTGGGAGACCTTAGCGTTTCCATGAAACAGGTCGCTGATGACATCGGTGCCGCCCAGCAGGAAGTGGAGCGCTTGTCGATACTCGTACAGCAAGCACGTGCAACGGTCCGGCAAGAGCGTAAACGCGATGCCCAGCGCCTGCAGGACGCGCAGGATGCGGTTTCGGCTGCCCAGGGTAAGCTGGATAGCCTTAACAGCGAGATCAGCACCCAGTACTCGATGATCAGCCGCCGTAAGGCCGAGATCGCCAGCTGGAAACGTTGGAAGAGCAAGGCCAAGTGGTATCAGAAAGCGGGACGGGCGGCACGTTACGCCTACGAAGCCGGGTGGCGTAATGCAGACATTGCGGCCCGTTACACGAAGATCGGTGCGTTGAAGGCTTCCGAGCTGGTTGCCGAGGGCGCAATGGAGCTTGCCAAGTTGACACTGCAGGGGATCGAAGCGGCAGCGGTAGTCACCCCGGTGGATCTGGATCCACGCGTGGCCAGCCTGATCGTGGCCAAAGAAACAGCCAATGCAGCACTTGAAGTGATCAAAGCGCCTTTCAAGGGCATACCAATCATCGACGGTGATTACTCCGGAGATATTGAGGCAACTCTGGATATTTCCGGTTTGCACGGCTCGGTGACGGCCAATTTCGATGGCTATTCCGCGTTGAAAGGAAATGTCACATTCGGCTTGCAGCCCGAGGCTTGTATCAGTATTCCTACCTTGGGGAATGCCTGCACCCGGTTGTAGACATCGCAGCAGCGCAGCAGTGACCTGGGCCAGCCGTTCATCGGCTGGCCTCCTTTTTTTACATCACTATCCCAGTCCACCGAATCTTCCGGTTCGGCATATGCACCGAAATATTATGACTCGATGCCACTTATTGTATCCTTCAACCTGAAACTCTCAGAAACTCGTTTTCTACCAAGAGCGCAAAATCAAACCACGACGTTTCGACAACCTCGCGCGGTATATGTTGGTGCTGCTGTCACACGGTTTTGCATGAAACTGTGCGCTGACGAGCTTCACACCGAGGACTTTCAGTTGCACTACAAGAACATCGTTATTGTATTCCGAACCACTGTAAAGTTGTAGCTCACCCTGTCAGGG
>JBDNAP010000297.1:0-2657 GCA_039768325.1 Thiogranum sp. | reverse complement strand
GGTATGGTGTTTCTGGGCGGGCGCTATCTGGGCAGCTATGCCAGGGTGTCGGCCGGCGATGCCTGGAATACCACCATCAACAGTGGCGGCCGCTATGCAGCCTGTCAACCGGAGGCGGCGGTGATCGACATGGCAGACCGTGCGCAGTCGCTGTTTCAGATGGACTTCACCACCGTCGATGTCGCTGAAACGGGTGACGGCCCCGTTGTTTTTGAGGTGTCAGCGTTCGGCGGCTTTCGTGGTGCCTCTGAAGGCATCGGCATCAATGCCGCCCAATTGTACGTGGAACATGTGCTGGCGGAACTTGCAGCCTGAATGGCGCCTATTTCTGGAGTAAATATGGACACTGATCTGGACTCTGTCGCCGGCCTGCTACACAAGGAGGCATTGTTGTGTGATGACGCGTTGTATCTCGGCATCGGCAACTGCAAGCTGCGTTTACGCTCCAACTCGGCACAGCTGCTTGACGGGCTGCGGGGGTATTTTGCTCACGTCGTGTCTGCAGCGCAGCCGCCGGACATCGATGTTATCGCCGTTGAGAGCGATATTGTCGATTTCGATGCGAATTTTACTGACTGGAAACGCGAGCCGGGTAAAAGCGGGCGCAAGGATGCCTACCTGGATATTCCGCATGGCAGGCTGGTTCGCAAGGTCCGCACCGGCATGTTGTTTCTGCAGAGCGAGAAGTACCGCATCGCTGCCGGCCCCTGTATCGAATACGACAACCAGGTCATAAATTTTATCAACGCCCAGTACATGAACTGGCTGCAGCAACGCTCCTGGTTGATCTGTCACGCTGCCGCACTGGTGCACCAGGGGTGCGGGTTTGCGATTGCAGGTCATTCCGGTGGCGGCAAGTCCACCCTGATGCTGAACCTGCTCGATCATGACAGTGTGTCCTACATTACCAACGACCGTCTGTTCATAAAGAAACGTGCCGGCGAAACCCGTGCGGTGGGTATACCCAAGCTGCCGCGTATTAATCCCGGAACTATCGTGCACAACCGGAAGCTGCAACAGTTGATCGAGCCGCAACGGCGTGCGGACCTGCTGGCTTTGCCGCCACAGGAACTGTGGGAGCTGGAGGACAAGTACGACGTCGATGTGGAAACAATCTATGGCGCCGGTCGTATCGTCCAGGAGGCGCCACTATCGGCTTTCCTGATCCTCAACTGGCAGCGTGATACTGAAGAGACCTTGCAGCTTGCGGAGGTCGACCTGGTCAGCCGGCGCGATCTGCTGGCCGCCATCATGAAATCGCCCGGCCCGTTCTATCAGTATGCCGATGGCTCGTTTTTTCAGGATGATACCGCGTTCAATGAGCAGGTCTATCTGGATGCCCTCGAGGGGGTGAGAATATACGAGGCCCGCGGGCGGGCCGACTTTGAAGGCCTCACCGGGATGTTTCTCTATCAGATGAGCGCCGCAACAGACAGGAATAAAAGATCATGACGCGTGAACTGCTGATTTTTCGCCATGGCAAATCCGATCCGGGTGTGAAAGGCGACAAGTATCACCGCCCCCTGAAAGACAGCGGCAAACGCGATGCTCAACGCGCCGGTGTCTGGCTCGCGCAGCAGGGTCTGGTTCCTGATCAGGTTATCAGTTCGCCCGCCGAGCGAGCCCTGGTGAGCGCCGAGAAGGCGTGTAAAGCCATGGGCCTGTACGCCGGTAAGATAAGTAGGGATAGACGTATATACGCAGCTGATCTGCGTACCCTGCTGGAAGTGCTGGGTGAGTGTCCTGATACCAGCAGGCGGGTTATGCTGGTGGGACACAATCCGGGGCTGAAAGACTTGCTGATCCATCTTTCGGACGGCGAGTTGCCGGTCGCTGATAAAGGCAAGCTGCTGCCGACGGCAGCCATCGCCAGGCTCATTATGCCGGAACAATGGACGGATTTGCCGGAGGGTTGTGCCAGCCTGATGACGTTGATGCGGCCCGACCAGTTACCGAAAAAGTTTCCGTTTCCGGATCACGCCGGCACGGTGCTGCGCGACCGGCCTGCGTATTACTATACACAGTCCTCGGTTATTCCTTACCGCATGCGCAATGGTAAACCGGAAATACTCGTTATCCTGTCGAGCCAGAAAAAACATTTCGTCGTTCCCAAGGGGATCAAGGATCCAGGGCTCAGTCCGCAGGACTCCGCCGCCAAGGAAGCCCGGGAAGAGGCCGGTGTCGAGGGAAAGGTGATGGATCCCGCCCTGGGTTGCTATCGCTATGAAAAGTGGGGTTCGATCTGCACTGTCGATGTTTACGCCATGGAAGTGACCGATGTCGTTCCCGAGCACGAGTGGCAGGAAAGTCACCGTGGCCGCGAGTGGGTGTCGCCCGAGGAAGCGGCGGAGCGCCTCAAGCAGAAGGCGCTAGTGCCTATGGTGCACGCTCTTGCAGAAAAACTGCGTGCCGATTGACCGGTGTTTAAAGCAATGATCATGAGCTACGAGCAGAACAGGCCCTAGTGATATGGCGAGATTGTTTGCAGCGCTGATTCGCCATGGTGAATACGCTCAGCTCCCCAATACACCCAGTGCGCACCAGCCGTTTGCGCTGACCGACACGGGGCGGGCACAGGCGTACGATGCCGCCTCCGAACTGTACGATGTGATCGGGAAAAACGCCTGGTCGCTGATTGCCTCGATCGACAGTTCGCG
>JBDNAP010000042.1:0-5946 GCA_039768325.1 Thiogranum sp. | reverse complement strand
TGTTTGCCGTCTGTGGATTGTTTGGCGGCTGTGCCGGTACGCCGAATCCGGTTCTCTATCCCAATAATCACCTGCAACAGGTCGGCCGGGCGGCGGCCGACAGGGATATCGCCGAGTGCCGGCAGCTGGCCGCCGGCTCCGGCGTTGCCGAAACCAAGGATGGCAAGGTGGCCGGGCAGGCCGCAGGCGGTGCCGCCGTCGGCGGGGCCTCTGCCGGAGCCTGGGGTCTGGTACGGGGAAATGATGCCGGTGAACGGGCTCTGGCCGGTGCGGCGGCGGGGGCAGCTGCGGGTACGGTGCGGGGCGCCATGAATTCCGGTGAGACGTCGCCTGTGTACAAGAACTTTGTGCAGAAATGTCTGCGTGACCGCGGATACGAAGTGATTGGCTGGCAGTAGACACCCATTCATGGTCGAAATCCGTATTGCTCGTCGGCTCAGACAGATAATGACATCAGGGAAATGGAAAACGCGCGTCAAATTCTGAAAAACACCTTTGGTTATCACGATTTCCGTCACCATCAGGCGGAGATTATCCAGACCTTGCTCGTTGGCCGGGATGCCATGGTGCTGATGCCCACCGGTGGTGGCAAGTCGCTCTGTTATCAAATTCCAGCGCTGGTGCGCGCCGGTGTGGGAATCGTTATTTCACCCCTGATTGCCTTGATGCAGGACCAGGTGGATGCGCTGAGGCAACTGGGTCTGCAGGCCGCATTTCTCAATTCCACGCAAGACAGCAGTACGCAGCGTGCTACCGAGCAGGCCCTGCTGGACGGTGAGCTGGAGCTTCTGTATATAGCGCCGGAGCGCCTGTTGACGCAACGCATGCTGGATCTGCTGGCGCGTACCCGACCGGCGCTGTTCGCCGTCGATGAAGCGCACTGCGTGTCGCAATGGGGACACGACTTCCGCAAGGAATACCAGCAGCTTACCGTTCTTCAGGAGCGGTTTCCCGGTGTGCCCCGTATTGCCTTGACGGCTACCGCTGATCAGCGCACCCGTGCCGAGATTATCGAGCAACTCAGGCTGCAACATGCAACGGTATTTGTTAACAGTTTCGATCGTCCCAATATCCGCTACGCTATCAGTGAGGGGCAGAATCCACGCGAGCGATTGTGGCGTTTTATCGAAAGCCAACACCCGCAGGATGCAGGGATTGTTTATTGTCTTTCACGCAAAAAAGTGGAGCAGGTGGCGGCCTGGTTAAGTGGCAAAGGCAGGCAGGCCTTGCCGTATCATGCCGGAATGCCGGAGCGGCTGCGTCGTGAACACCAGGCGCGTTTTCTGCGTGAAGACGGTGTGATCATTGTCGCCACCATCGCCTTCGGTATGGGTATCGATAAACCGGATGTGCGTTTTGTCGCTCATCTCAATCTGCCGAAAAGTATCGAGGCCTATTACCAGGAAACCGGGCGTGCCGGCCGGGACGGTCAGCCCGCTGATGCCTGGATGGCCTATAGTCTGCAGGATGTGATCATGTTGCGGCAGATGATGAGTGAATCCGATGCTGGTGAGCAGTTTAAACGTGTCGCACACCACAAGCTGGAAACCATGCTGGGACTCTGCGAGCTGACCAGCTGTCGCCGCCAGGCGCTGTTAAGTTATTTCGGCGAAACACCGGACGGCGCTTGCGGAAATTGTGATACCTGTCTTCAGCCACCCGTTACCTGGAATGGCACCGAGGCGGCGCAAAAGGCGCTGTCCTGCGTCTATCGCACCGGTCAGCGTTTCGGTGTCAACTATGTTATCGACGTGCTGACCGGCAAGGATGACCCGCGTATTCGCAATAACCGTCACGACCGGCTCAGCACCTTTGCGATCGGTAAGGAACACAGCGCGCCGGAATGGCGCAACATCATGCGTCAGTTGATTGCGCAGGCCTATCTCGATATCGACCCGCAAGGTCACGGCGCTCTCCGCTTGACCGAAAAGGCTCGTCCTTTATTGCGTGGAGAAACAGAGTTACAGCTGCGCCATCAAGCCAAGGCCGATAAAAAGACCAGACAGAAAAAAGTAAAAGCAGCCGCTGAACTGCATGCCTGCGACCAGCCCCTGTTCGAAGCGCTGCGCACTCGACGCCTGCAACTGGCCCAGGAGCAGGGGGTACCGCCGTATGTTATTTTCCACGACAGTACATTGCGCGAAATGGCGGCTCAACGACCCATGAATGAGGATAGCCTGAGCACGATCAGCGGTGTCGGTGAACAGAAACTGACACGCTTTGGCAGGATTTTTATCGATGTGATCAGGGATTACCCATCATCCGCTGCATCGACCGCGGATTGAGCCGGCGGTACCGGAGACGGCGCTGGCCCGGAAAATCAATCGACAGTTCTGCGGTAGGCTTTATGCAGCTCAATGGCGACCAATACCGTCAGCGCAAGTCCCAGCAGTTCCAGCCAGTGCTGTGGAGATACCGGCTGGAGGCGCAGTACCTCGCTGATCCATGGTGTGTACATGGCGCCGATATGAACGAGCTGCGCGGCCGCCGTTCCGAACAGCAGTAAGGGATTGCGCAGCGGATTGTGCCGGAATGCCGAGCGTGTTTCTGAACGGCTGTTGAATACATGGATGTTTTCGAACAGTACCATCAGCCTCGAGCGTTGAAAAATCCGACACCGGATGACAGTGGATCTAAAGACTAAGCTACCCGTAGCAGCAGGGAAACAATCACGCAAGACTATTCAGAGATGCTCGCAGTCGACGGGCAGCGCCGGCTGGCTGTTTATGGTTGATGCTGCCCAGACATAGATTTCCGTCGCCGCCTGATCACACTGGGTACAGCTGCCACCGCACGATGCGGTGGCCATTTTTTTGTAAACTTTGTCCTTGCGTATCCATACATTCAGCATGCCGCGCACGGCGTCGGGATCGGTATCGAAGTGCAGTGCGATCTCGGTCAGCGTGGCCTGGCCACGTTGTTCCAGGTAACGCCGGATATCCGACAGGATCATGCCTGCACCCTGGCCGGCTGGGTCGCCCGTACCCGTTCGCGCTGTCCCCAGCGTCGCAACAGGAATATAAACAGCGCGAAGCCCCCGCTGAGTCCCAGTAGCCAGACAACGGAAGTTGTGGGGTGATCGCTGTAGGTGGCGACCTGATAGAAACTGACCGCGGTGATGTAGGCGACGGTGGTCGTCCAGGCCGCCACGAATATTGCCCAGGGCCGGCCTGCTTCACGCTTTATGGCGCCGATGGTGGCTACGCAGGGAAAATACAGCAGCACGAACAACAGGTAGGCAAAGGCGCCAGCCTGGCCGTCAAAGCGGCTGTTCATGGCGCCGAAGACACCCTGGCTGATATCCTGCTCCTCAGCCGCCGTGCTGGTGTCGCTGACATCACCGATGTTCAGGCCGATCGGGTCGAGCAGGGATTCGCTCACGGCAGCCAGATTTTCCGGCACCGTGGCGGCAGCCAGTTTGAGCTGTTGCCAAAGGTTGAAACGGGTTTCTTCAGCGATAGCCGCATCGGCTGCCAGGCTCGAGTACAGATTATCCAGGGTGCCGACGACGACTTCCTTGGCGAGGATGCCGGAGAAAATCCCGACCACCGCAGGCCAGTTGTTCTCCTGGATGCCCATGGGGGCGAAAGCCGGTGTCATGGCGCGACTGGCGGCACTCAGTACCGATTTTTCGCTGTCTTCATTCCCGAAGGAGCCATCTGTACCGATGGAGTTGAGCAGGTTCAGTGCAAGTACCATCAGGATGATGACCTGTCCCGCTTCTTTCACAAACAGCCGTACCCGATCCCAGGCACGTAGCGATATGCCTTTCAGCGTCGGCAGGTGATAGGGAGGCAGTTCCATCATGAACCCGCTGCTCTTGCCCGGTAACAGGGTGCGTTTCATCAGCAGCCCGGTAAGAATTGCGACAACGATACCGGTCAGATACAACGCAAAGACGATGTTCTGTCCCGAACTTGGAAAAAACGCTGCGGCAAACAACGCGTACACCGGCAGACGCGCTCCACAAGACATGAAGGGATTCATGAGAATGGTTAGCTTGCGTTCGCGTTCGTTCTCCAGGGTGCGGGTTGCCATGATGGCAGGCACGTTGCAGCCGAAGCCGACTATCAGTGGCACGAACGCCTTACCCGGCAGGCCGATCGCACGCATGAAACGGTCCATGACGAAGGCTGCGCGTGCCATATAACCCGAGTCTTCCAGCACAGAGAGAAACAGGTAAAGAGCTGCGATGATGGGAATAAAGGTTGCGACGATCTGTACGCCGCCGCCTACACCGTCGGCAAGAAACACCCGTAACCAGGACGGCGCACCCAGGCCGCCGAGTAATTCACCCAGGCCCGCGACAAACAGGGCGTTGGAGGCCCCGTCGAAAAAATCGATGAAGGCGCCACCGATATTCATGGTGAACAGAAACATCAGGTACATGATGACCAGGAACAGCGGGATACCGGTCCATTGTCCCAGCACGATGCGGTCGATGCGGTCGCTCAGCGTGTGGGCGACCTTGCCTTTAAAGTGCGACACAGTCTGTGCGAGCGTATGAGCGTGGCCATAGCGGGTGTCGGCGATCAGGATATCGGCCCCCTCGCCTGCGCGGTCGGCGATCTGGTGGCGCCAGTAGGAGAGCTTGTCTTCAACCGGCGTTTCCAGTTGATTGTCGATGTCGATATTTTCAATCAGCTTGATGGTGAGCCAGCGCCGGTTTGCGGCAGGGAGTTCAGCGAGCATGGGTTCCAGATCCGCAATCGCCTGTTCCACCACTTCGTCCAGAGCCAGCGCAAAGCCTCCCTGTTCCAGACCGTCGGCAACTGCCAGCATGCGGGCCTTCAGCTCCGTGGTCCCTTCACCGCTGATGGCCACCACCGGTGTAACCGGGCAGCCCAGCTGCTGTGAAAGCAATTCGGTGTCGATCTGGATACCGCGCTTGCGTGCCACGTCCATCATATTCAGCGCCAGGACGACCGGCACGCCCATCTCCAGCAATTGCACAGTAAGATAAAGATTGCGTTCCAGGTTAGCGGCGTCGATGACGTTGATGACTAGATCCGCGTCACGTGATAGCAGGTAATCACGTGTGATTTCTTCATCGAGTGAGCTGGCGTCAAGTGAATAGATGCCGGGAAGGTCAACGGCCGCCACTTCGCGGCCTTCCAGTTCAAAACGGCCTTCCTTGCGGTCAACGGTGACCCCCGGCCAGTTCCCGGTCTTCTGGCGGATGCCGGTGAAGGCGTTGAAGAGGGCGGATTTTCCGCAATTGGGATTACCCGCCAGGGCGATGGTCAGAGCCGCCCTGTTTCGCGATACCGGCTTGCCGGCGTCATGGCAGCCGCCCATCATTCGAGTATCTCCGCCTGCAGTTTTTCAGCGATACCTTTACCCAGTGCAACACGGTTACCCTGTTTCGCAACGACAACGCCGCGGCTGCGATGATGCAGGATTTCGATTTCTGAACCGAGTGTCAGCCCCAGCGCAAGCAGGCGGCGCGTTAGTTGCCGGCCACCATTGATGGCGACCAGGCGCACCTTCTTACCCACCGGGGTTTCACTGAGAGGTTGGCTGGACATGTTCGCTATAGTCCGGATAAACGAGAATGGTTATCATTATACATACCAGCAAAGGTATTAGTAAATGCTTAATCATAGGGCCGGAAAACATCATGGGGATATCTGAACCCACGTATTTGTGGTAGAAAGATAGGGTTGGTCTTCAACACTCGTTTATATATACCGTTTATTGATATGTATCATTTCGTTTTTTAGAGGGCGTGATAGACTTGCAGCTGTATTTTTGCAACGTCGATCTACTAGAATCAAGCCATGCCGGAAACCTTATATTGTTGTTTAATAAGGTGTAAAATTAACAGTAAGTGTGGTGTGGTTTCCCTTTTCACGAGCAAGCAGGTAGCACTATGACGCCCAAAAACATCGAACCGGCACGCAAATATGAAGCAGGTGACGCAATGACGCCTAAAAGCCTCGATCC
>JBDNAP010000041.1:0-4674 GCA_039768325.1 Thiogranum sp. | reverse complement strand
CGTCTTCGTGAATCTGCATGTACTTGGAACCGCCGGTCGCGAGCGGAATGCCACGAATCGTCATGTTCGCGTTGCCGCCACCGCCAGAAGATTCAGCGCGTATGCCGGGCAGGCTGCGGAACAATTCCGCGGTTGAGCGCGGTGCGAAATTGACCATTTCTTCGGCAGGCAACGAGCTGACAGAGACACTGGCCTCCAGCTTGGTTGCACCGCCGCGTGGAACACCGGTCGTAATGATCTCTTCGATCACTTCCTCCTGCTCCTGCGCGAATCCGTTGGTCGCCGGAAGCGCAAGGATCGCTGCAATTGCGGCTGCCAGTGCGACAGCGCCTTGTCGGGTACGAAATTTCATCTGTTTTGCCCCCTTTGGACGTAAAAGTAGCGTGTATGGACTATCCTCGTAGCGCAGAAGTTAGAACATAGTGCAATCGATTGCAATACTTCCGTAGCGCAATCGATTGCGAATTTATTAACTTACTGTTATTATTATAGTTATTATCACTACATTGTCGGTGAGTCTAGATAGATTTCAAGCGCTTTTGCGCAGCCCAGGAAGGCAAATGGCCAACAAATCAGACAAGAAAATCACCAGCCTCCAGGACCTGGCGGATCTCGCCGGGGTCTCTCGGGCCACCGCGTCCCGGGCATTGAATGACAACCCGGTCATCAGCAGAAAAACGCGGGAAAAGTTGCAGTCGCTGGCTGCAGAACACGGCTATTCAATAAATGAAAAAGCCCGGGATTTCCGGCTGCAGCGAACCAGCGTCATATCGGTCGTTTTTATGCTGGATATAGCGTCGCAGCAGCACATGTCGGACCCGTTTTTCCTGGATATGCTGGGTGGAATCGCCGACGCATTAGCGGAGCACAATTATGATCTGTTGCTCGCGCACGCCCCTGTCGAAGACGTCGCTGAACTGGGCAATAGCCGCGTCACGAAACAATCCGACGGAACGATTTTTATCGGCCAGGGCGAGCAACACGATGAGCTGAATGCACTGGCGGCGGGCGCTACGCACATGGTGGTGTGGGGCTACCCCGTTAAGGACAAACACTACGTCGTGGTCGGCGGCGACAACATCAGCGGTGGCTATAAAGCCGCGCGACACCTGCTCGAGACCGGTCGCCGAAAAGTCGCTTTTTTTGGAAACACCAATAACCCTGAAAACGCCGCGCGCCACGACGGATACATCAGGGCGTTGGCTGAATTCGGCATCGATCCAGACCCGGAGCTGAAGATCGACATACCGTTCGAGATGAACCGCGCCAGGGAGGTCATCATCGATTTGCTAGAGTCCAAAGTCGAACTGGATTCTGTCCTGTGCATCTCCGACGTTATTGCGCTGGCAACTCTTTCGACTTTGCAGGAACTCGGTTTCCTGGTCCCGAAAGACATCGCCGTAGTTGGCTACGACGACATCAGCCTGGCTGCGTACAGCAGCCCGCCGCTTACAACCGTCCGCCAGAACATTCGTCATGCGGGACGTATACTCGTTGAATCTTTATTGGGACTTATCAAGGGCGAAGACGTGCCGGACGCCATGCTTGCCAGTGATCTTGTGATCCGAAAGAGCACTGTCACATCGTGATTTCGGCGCCGATTGCTATGTTCAACTGGTGAGGCCAAAACTGAGCATACTCAGAAAGCCTACCTGAATCAGTTGGTTACTGTGGGGTGATCTAACTCATTGAAATCGGTGGTCACAGGACCACCGAAATCAAGCGGTTAGTGGTGTGCCCGACTCAGCGACTCCGATTGGGAAGCTGATGTTCTACCATTGAACTGCACCCGTTTTTCAGGGAGTCACGCCTCACTTGGGCTCAACTGAGCATAAAAGTGAGAGTACTGGGATTCTAAGCGATTCTGAGGCCATTGGAATAGCATCCTGAATGGCGACGGGCAGGTCCGAAAAAGAGAAATCACCGGGCACTTCTATCTCATGGCAGATAGGCGGTGCAATGTCGCGCAGCTCGACTCGAAATCGAAAAATGGGCCTTTTCAAAGTCTTTCATACTTTTCGTCATGCCCCGTTATTCATTGATAATCAGGGTATTATGACGCTCTTTCCCGATTCAACCAGATATTGACGTATGGGGTTCATTGAGCTACACTATGGTTCATTGGGTCATAGCTGATGCAGACACTGGTCCCGATCGGCACCTTCGAGGAGAAGGCGCGGAAACTGCTTGGCAGGACCGGCTTTGACGACCTGTTGGAGTTTCTGGCCAGGCGCCCCAAAGCCGGGAGGATTATCCAGGGTACCGGAGGATTGCGGAAGGTCCGCTTCGCGCGGCCCGGTAAAGGGAAGAGTGGCGGTGCCCGCGTCATTTATTACTACCACAATGACACCAAGCCAATTCTCTTGCTGCTGATTTATGCGAAAGCCAATCAGGATAATTTGACCGATGCGCAAAAAGCGCAACTCAAGAGACACGTCAACGCCATTATCGACGAGTTTTCTTAGGAGACGGACGATGGACGACAAGCTTTTCAAAGAACTCGATGCCAACTTGAAAGAGGCGGTAAAGGTTGCCAAGGGCACCAAGGCACCGAAGTCCGTCTATGTCGTTTTGAAGCCTGCCGAAATCAAGGCCATTCGCGCCAGCGTCGGCATGTCTCAGTCTGAATTCGCAAGCACGTTTCGCCTGAGCCTTGATACGCTCAAAGGTTGGGAGCAAGGTAAACGAAAACCCGACGCGGCGGCAGCGAACTTCTTGCGCATGATCCAGGCAGATCCCAAGTTCGTCCAGCGGACGCTGGCCGCCTGATTCATTCCAACTAGTCTCCGGTAATTAAAGACCAGCGACCTCTCGCCTTCTGAGGACACAGCCCGACCAGGACTCCCAGACTGGTTCTTTGTGAGAGTAAAACTGAGCATACTCAGAAAGCCTGCCAGAAACGGATACTATTCCAGTAACAACATCACGCGGGTATTAAGGCCGCTGCTCGTGCCTTCAGCGCCCCGCTGAAGGTGCCGGTGGTAACTCTGTAACTTATTGACTGACTCTTGAATAAGTTACAGAGTTACCACCGGCACCAGCTCACGCGGACGTGTATTCCAGCACGAAGGGAATTGGTGGCGGTGAAGCAGCATGAGATGGTCACGCCGCCGGGGAGTTTATGGCTTTTTCGGAGTCGCGTACGGGACCTCTTTCTGAAACGGCTCCCAGGTGGTTTCGTACCCGACAAAACCCTTCTCGTTGGGTTGCTTCTGACGGGTTGTCACGAAACGCGCTTTGCCTTCGGGAACTTTGGGTCTGGTTTTGGGTTGTTCGCTCATAGTATTTACCTCTTGTTAAGAGTGTCACGCGTGAAGTGAGTCTAATTCAGAACCTCATGAATGCGGGGCCCTGTTTCAATATCCGGGCCTTCTTCGATTTTCCCGCCTGCTGCAATCTCTTCTTCGCTTGCATCGCGGACGAGCAGGATTTCCAGCTTGAAAATGACCTCTCTGCCACACAACGGGTTATTTCCATCAATGGTGATGGTTTTTCTATCCTTACGGGTGACCAGGAAACTCTTGGTTTCGCCCCTTTCGTTTTCCATCAGGATGGCGGTACCGACTTCACGATATTCCTCGGGAACGTTTCTGATGTACTCGGTGATGACGAGCGACTCATCCCGGGGGCCAAATATCTTATTGCAGTCCAGGGGAACTTCTATGATTTCGCCTGCGGATCTGCCCTCCAACTCGGCGCCGACCTGGGGAGACAGGACCGTGTTGACCCCGTGGACATACCCGAGGGGAAATTCAACCGAAGTCAGTATCTGGCCTGATTTCTGGTCAATGACCTCGTAGGTCAGTTCAACATACTTGTTGGTTTCGATCACGTCTTTCATGGTTTCTAGGGCCCTAGAATATGGAAGCGGAGAATATCTTTATCTCACCCTTTTCATAACCCAGGACCAGGCGCCCGAGCCATTCACCTTCTTTTTCGGTGCTCCTCACGCGGTAGAGAACCGTCACGTGCTCACCGCGGCGGATGATGCCGAGATAATCCCATTCCTTGGACAGCTTGCGCGCCAGCACGCTTCTCTTGAACTGCTTGCCCAGTTCTACTTCGTTCAGGCCGAGCAGCAATTCATAGGAGAATTTCCTGATGAATTTCCCGTACTGGCCCTTGTTGGAATACTTGATCAGGTCGTCCCACATCGGGTGGGCAACCTCCAGTATCTCCTCGTCGCTGTGGTCGATAATGTTCATCTGTATAAAAAAGGGTCAGCGCGAAGTGCCGGAGCAAGCGTACTCCGGCAGATGGTCTGACCCGTTTTTTCTACGCTGCTTCCTCTTTTTCACTCACCAGGTGATAAAGCGGAGCCTTCTCCATGGTGTATTCGCCGGTTTCGGGATCACGACGGGAAACGGTCAGCACATGCCAGTTCTCGTCGTCCAGCTTCATTGCATCACCGCGGTAGTAGTAACCCGGCCAGCGGGTTTCCTTGCGGAACAGCGTGTGCTGCAGGACCGACTCGGAGGTGAGAACCCGATGCTTCAGTTCCCATGCACGCAACAGTTCGTGAATGTTCTCGGCGCCAATCTTGTCGAGGTCCTCTTCCATCGTTTTCAGTTTCTTCAGGCCGATGTGCAACAGCTTGTCGTTGGTCATGTAGTTGACCGTGGCGCCGCCACCGTACTCGTCCATCAGCTTCTGCAGGCGATCCAGGCCCTGGCG
>JBDNAP010000296.1:0-6367 GCA_039768325.1 Thiogranum sp. | reverse complement strand
TCAAGTTCAGCAACAAGACCAATGGCGTGACGCCGCGCCGCTGGATCGTGCTCGCTAATCCGCGACTGTCAAGACTGCTGGATAATGCGCTGGGCAGCGGTTGGGTGAAAGACCTGGAAATGCTGCGCGGACTGGAGCCGCTGGCGGAAGATGCCGACTTCCGGGCGCGTTGGCGGGATATCAAGCGCCATAATAAACACAAGCTCGCCCACTATCTGAGGCAGAAGACGGGTATCGCCACCGACCCTGACTCGCTGTTCGATGTACAGGTCAAGCGTATTCATGAATACAAACGCCAGCACCTCAATGTGCTGCACATTATCGCCTTGTACAACCGGATAAAGCAGGACCCCAGCGCTGATATCCTGCCACGTACCTTCATATTTGCCGGCAAGGCAGCACCCGGCTATCGCATGGCAAAACTGATCATTCGTCTGATCTGTGGTGTGGCGCATATCGTAAACCGGGATAGTGCGGTGCGTGGCCGTCTGAAGGTGATATTTCTGCCCAACTTCAACGTCAGTAACGGGCAGCGCGTTTACCCGGCAGCCGATCTGTCCGAGCAGATATCCACTGCCGGCAAGGAGGCATCCGGAACGGGCAATATGAAATTTTCCCTCAATGGTGCATTGACTAT
Organism: Thiogranum sp.; assembly: GCA_039768325.1. Classification (GTDB taxonomy): domain Bacteria; phylum Pseudomonadota; class Gammaproteobacteria; order DSM-19610; family DSM-19610; genus Thiogranum. The sequence continues at coordinate 5,730 of JBDNAP010000296.1, read as the reverse complement.
CGGTACGCTGGATGGGGCCAACATCGAGATCCGGGAAGCGGTGGGGGCAGAGAACTTTTTTCTGTTTGGCTGCACAAGCAAGCAAATCGAGGTATTGGCGAGAGAAGGCCGAAGCCCGAATAGTTTCGTCGACAACAACCCGGAACTGCAGGGGGTGATCCAGTTGATTCGCAGCGGACTGTTTTCACGCGGTGATACCGATTTGTTTCAGCCATTGCTGGATAGGCTCGTTTACGATGACCCGTTTTTTGTTTTTGCCGACGCCGCGTCGTATGCCGCCTGTCAGCAACAGGTTTCGAATGCCTTTCAGGATGAAGAAAGTTGGGCGCGCATGTCCATACTCAATACGGCACGTATGGGCTGGTTCTCGTCGGACCGGTCGATTCGTGAGTACTGTAAGGACATCTGGGCACTGGCACCGGTCGATGTCCAGCTGGAAGGCAGTGACGGACCCGGATTTCTGCAGAGTCTGCAGTAAGTGGCACTACAATTCGGACTGTGCCTGGAGTTCAATCAGTTCCTCCTCGACCCCGGCAGCGTGTGTCAACTCGGCGACATTGTTCTTGGCGAAGAAGCCGTCGAAGTCACCAAAACGCTGAACATACTCAATGATCAATGAGGAGTGTTCGGAGGCGCTGGAGAAAATCTGCTTCAAGCCCTGTTCCTTGGAACCGATCACATCGAGCAGGAAGTCACGGCCCTGTGCGGCAATCTGATCGACCACGTGCTTGATGTTTTCCTTGCCATGGCGTTCACCGTCACGCACCGCAAGCGCTATGTGGTGCAGTCGTGGACCATAGTTGCGCACGAAGGTTTCTGTCGGTGACGGCAGCTGTTGCAGATGATTGACGAAATAAGGGGTATTGTTTGCCGTGAATACCTTGGCTGGGCTGCACATCTCGTCGCTCTGGTGGACACTCTTGGTCACATTGGTCGACGAGTTCTGGTCGCTGATGTCATAGGAGCCCCAGTAGTAATAGCTGGAAAGTGACAGCCATTCGAGAATGGCGACTTCGCGGTTCTGGCAGTAGATGCGTGTGGCCAGGTGATCGATCGGCAGGATCAGGTCATCGATCTCCAGCGTTTTCTGCAGTTGCTTGGCGGCGAGATAGACCTCCTGTACGTCAGCGCGGATCGAACTCATGCCCAGCGCATAGACACGGATGTCCGCTTCCGGACGTTCCATATAGGCGACGATGTTGTGCGTGTAGGGAGACGGCTTGCTGACGGCCAGATTGCCGGGCATTTCAAGTTTGCGGATCTGATCCTGGGAAAAGAACCGGAAACCACGTTGCTGCTGGCTCTCGACGACGCTGTGCAGGTCATCAACGCGCAGGATTTCCCCCATGTAGCGACTGTTCGGCTTGCTGGCACCGATCGGGTAGACCTCATTGAGACTGCGGAATATGCCGCGTGTGCCGGGATCCTTGACTTCGCGGACGATAAAATCCGGCGAACTCATGTTGATCCGCAGAATGTGCGTCCAGTGGCTCTCGCTCTCCAGGGTGACCAGGTAGTGAAAGGGGGTCATCAGGCAGAGTTCGCCGATGTAGCGGATGGAATGCCCCGGATCGACCGTAATCATGATCGCTTCGATGTCATGAATCTTGTCTGTCAGGCCCGAGGCATCGCGTTCTTCGAGCAGTTGCAACAGATAGTCCTCGAAGAACTTCGAATTCTGTTTGTCCCCGTGGCGTGGAAAATTCAATGACAACGTCATCGCAGTGATACCCTGGCTGGATTGGAATTGATTCATCTGCAGCAACATTCGCGCCAGCGGCGATCTGGTCAGAGTTCGATATGAATTTTATCCTTTATCGAAGGGTTGAACCGAGTGTGACTGGTGCGCCGACGGGCCCGGTTAATTCGGTGTCTGAACCCTAACGGTGCGTTTTATGGCAGCGTGTATTCTGCGTGTGCGGCAATGGTGCAGCCGCAAGGCAATGAGGTTCGGTATGTCACTGCATTGTGACAGCGCCGGGCCTTACAGGATTTTGACAGTGCATCGGATCTGAGAAACACTGCACTACATGTCGCAGAATGCACCCGAATTCGATGCCGCTGTCCGTGCCCATGATGAAGCGTTGGCTGCCGATGCTGTTGAGGTCTGGGTAGGCTCGGAACCCACTTTCACCCGGCGTAGCTCAGAATCACCCGAGTGGTTAAGCGAGGCGCTGGGGACAACCAAACAGCGTTACGCTCAGCGCATCCTGCAACGCCTGCGCGAACAGTATCCCGGTTCACTGGTTTTGCGGACCGTCGGGCGCCAATACGCGGGTGAAGAGCGGCCGCGCTGGAATCTGGGATTGTATCAGCGTCGCGACGGCAGGGCGCTGGCCGACAACATGCCCATCGATCCGCTGGGTGCTTCGGTGCCCGGTGAGTTGGAACTGGTGGAAGATTTCTGGCGTAATCTGATCGCGGTGCTTGAGCGGCAAGGCTGGTATGGGGCGGGTTTTCAGATCGCCGGGGATATGGGCCTGCGCGTACTGGTCCGCCTGCAGGGCGCCAAGCCGGAGGCCGACCCGCAACAGGATCCACGGCTTGCCCGCCCCTGCTTGCATGACCAGGCCATACCCCTTACCGGTGCGGTGGATGAGCTGGCGGCTGAGGGCTTGTATCTGCTGGCCATCGGCTGTGTGCCGCTGGGGCCGGAGAGCACCTTGCAGCCCTGTATCGAGTTGCCGGCTTTGCCGGACGTGGCGAGCTTTCAGGGATTGCTACGAGGGGTGGCAGAGGCGGCTGCCCGGGCCGGACTGCGTCAGCTGGTCTGGCGGGGTTTTGCTCCGCCAGTGGATGACAGCGTAGCCTGGACCACGCTCACCCCCGACCCGGCCGTTGTGGAGATCAATGCAGCGCCCGCTGCCGATGTCAGGCAATTTCTTGAAATGAGCCGCAAGCTGTATGCGGCGGCAGCGTCCGAAGGACTCTCTTCCTACCGTCTGCAATACAACGGTAACCTCTCGGACAGCGGTGGCGGGGGGCAGTTCACCCTGGGTGGAGCGAGCCCGGCACACAGCCCGTTTTTTGTCTACCCCTGGCTCGCACCGCGCCTGATCCGCTATCTCAATCAGCATCCGGCGCTTTCCTACTGGTTTGCGCCCTCCTATGTCGGCAGCTTCAGCCAGTCACCGCGGCCGGATGAAAACGTCCGTGAATCATTCAGCGAACTGTCGGTTGCCCTGCAACAGCTCGCCAAAACGCCTGACCCGCAGCCGGAGTTTATCTGGCGTACCCTCAGCCCCTTTCTGGTCGATACCTCGGGCAATGCCCACCGCAGCGAACTGAACATAGAAAAGCTCTGGAACCCCTATCTGCCGGCTCGAGGTTGCCTGGGCCTGGTGGAATTCCGCGCCTTTCGCATGATGCATGACCCGCAAAGCGCGGCATCCATTGCCGCGCTGCTGCGTGCCATCGTCGCTCTGTTGAGCCGACAGGATGTCGCTACCGAACTGATCGACTGGGGCCATCAGCTGCACGAACGTTTTGCCCTGCCGTTTTATCTGCGCCAGGACCTGGGTCAGGTGCTGATGGATCTCGAATCCGCAGGTCTGGGGCTTGGCGAACCGATCACCCGCTGCCTGCTCGATGATGCTGCCCGTCATATCGGCCATGCGGATATCGGCAACTGCCGGCTCGAGGTGGATCAGGCCATCGAATTCTGGCCCCTGTTGGGCGATGCCGCCTCACAGGAGGGCGGCTCATCGCGCCTGGTCGATGCCAGCACTACCCGGCTCCAGCTCAGCCTGCGACCCGCTGACGGCAATAGAGTGGATCTCGACGGCTGGCAACTGCTTGCCGGCTCTTACCGGGTACCCTTACGCGATGAACAGGACGAGCGCGGCGCGCGGCGCGTCATGGGTCTGCGCTATCGCAGCTTTGTGCCATGGACAGGTCTGCATCCGGGAATTGGCGCGCAGGCGCCGGTTGTGCTCACGCTGTTGCCGCCCGCGGGTAGCAACGCTCTGCGCGTCACCTTGCATGAATGGCAGCCACAAGCTGCGCCCTACGAGGGTCTGCCGGCGACTATTGACGAGGCCGGCAAGAGACGAAACGAACGTTTCGTGGTTGAAGAACTGCTGCTCGATCCCGCAGATGAAATCCTGACGCCGCCAGACCACGCCGTGAGTGACTACTGTCTCGACATGAGACGCACCTGAGACTCACTCAGCAATGCTCGACTATGCCACGCGCAGCGCAGAACAAACCGCTATTGACACGCGGGCTATCCTTGCGGCGCGGGAAACATCCATGGCGAGGCGCCTGGAAAGCTGCACGCCCGCAGTCTGATAGGGCTAAGAGTTAAGCCGAGACCACACGTAACTCCGCCGGCTTCTCTGGTTTGGCTGCGTCGGGATTTTCTGTTTGCGGGCTCTGGTCCTTCTCGCCCGGCTGTATCTGGCGTTCGTAAAGGAACTTAAGCACCTCGGAGCGATAGTGGTTGTATTGAGGGTCATCGGCCAGCAGCAGGCGTTTGCGGGGACGTTCGAGATCGATGTGCAGCACCTCGCCAATAGTCGCAGCCGGACCGTTGGTCATCATCACGATGCGATCGGATAAGAGCACGGCTTCGTCGACGTCGTGGGTAATCATAATCACCGTATTGCCCAGCGTGGCGTGAATCTCCATCAGCGAGTCCTGCAGGCGGGCGCGGGTCAGGGCGTCCAGTGCGCCGAAGGGTTCGTCCATTAGCAGCACCTCCGGCTGCATGGCAAGAGCGCGGGCAATACCGACTCGCTGTTTCATACCGCCGGAAATTTCATCCGGGCGTTTGTCACGGGCGTGTGTCATGTGCACCAGTTCAAGATTGTGTTCGATCCACTCGCGCATCTCGGCTTTCGATTTCTTGCCCTTGAACACCTGTTTTACGCCGAGTTCGACATTCGCGTAAGCGCTCAGCCAGGGCAGCAGGGAGTGGTGCTGGAACACCACCGCACGTTCCGGTCCGGGTTCGACGACCTCTTTGCCATTGAGAATGACGCCACCCTCGGTGGCACGGTTCAGTCCGGCGACAATATTCAGTACGGTCGACTTGCCGCAGCCCGAGTGACCGATCAGGGAGATGAATTCGCTCTTATGGATTTTCAGGTTCACCTTGTCGAGCGCCCGAAAAGGTCCCTCGTCAGTCGGGAAATCAATGGTGACGCTGGTCAGTTCGAGATGATTCTGGTCATGCATAGCCTTTACCTCTCCCTCTTAACGCAGGATTGCGCTCTTGTCCCAGGAAAATCTGCGCTGCAGCATGAGCATGCCGCGATCGAGCAGAAAGCCGATAAAACCGATGACCAGCACCGCGACCATAATGCGCGCCAGCGAATTGGAACTGCCGTTCTGGAACTCATCCCAGACGAACTTGCCCAGTCCGGGGTTCTGAGCCAGCATTTCCGCCGCGATCAATACCATCCAGCCGATACCCAGCGACAGTCGCAGGCCGGTGAACATCATCGGCATGGAGGAGGGCAGGATGATTTTTACCGTCCTGGTCAACCAGGGCAGGCGCAGCACGCGGCTGACATTGATCAGGTCCTTGTCAACCGAGGAAACACCCACAGCCGTGTTGATAATGGTTGGCCAGAGACAGCACAGCGTCACGGTAATCGCCGAGGTGAGGAAGGACTTGGCGAACATCGGGTCCTTGCTGACATATACCGCACTGACCACCATGGTGACGATTGGCAGCCAGGCGAGTGGCGATACCGGTTTGAATAGCTGAATGATGGGATTGAAGGC
>JBDNAP010000295.1:0-6094 GCA_039768325.1 Thiogranum sp. | reverse complement strand
GTTTCAGGGAGGAGGGCGGCATAAACACCGCGCCGCGGGGTCAGTTTGTGGTTTTTCCCAGCTCGGATATTCCCGACAGTATGCCTGATGATGTGCGTCTGCTGGCGCGATCCCTGGTCAATAGCTCTGAAGCCTACCAGGCAATACGCGACGAGCTGATTTCGTTTCGTCGGAGTGCTGCCCAGGTACGCAACGCGGGCCCACTACCGGACGTACCGCTGGTGGTCGTAAGCCGTGGCCAACAGGCCTGGCCGGATACACCGAAGGGTAATAAGCTGGAACGGGTGTGGTCCAGGCTGCAGAATGATCTTGCCGAACGTCAGGTCCATGTGCCGCACCTGTTTGCGCAGAACAGTGGTCATTATGTCCAGTTGGATGAGCCCAGTGTGGTGGTAAGCGCAGTGCGTAGTGTTATTACATCGATTCGTCCTTGACCGGAATGACATGATTCCATGCTGTTGAGGCTTAAGTAAGCGCCATTGCTCCCTGATCCACTTTATACCGCTTCTGCAGCTGGTCCTGAGGGGGGGCAAACCGGAACACATCGGTATGAAATGCGCTCTACTGAACCAGGGCGCGATAGGTGAGGGTTTCTTCCACCAGTGGATCAGCATTGGTGGTCTTTTTGTTTTCACCGTCGTTTCCCGGGTCTACGGTACGTATCTGGTATACGTATCCGGGTACCTTGCTGGATAGTGTGAACTCGTAATAGCGGTACGCAAATCTCTTGAAATTGGCCAGCAGCGGGTCTTCAAGATACGGTGTTATCCTGATTTTCACCCCGCGGCTCGTCTGATCCCCGTACGGTACTTCGACCTCGGTCAGCTCCGCTTCATTTTCAAGCGCCAACTTGATCATTTTCTGGAAATGTCGCCAGGAGCCGCCCGTCAGGCGACCCATTTCGCTGACCTCGCGTTGAAGAAACATCATGATAACGGGATTGCCATCGGAGACTGTCATCGGCGGCACCGTGCGCGAGCGTTCGCCGCTAAAGAAAACGATCTCAACCTGTCTTGCGTCTTCTGCCGGCGTGCCGACAAAACGAATCTCAACGGTATCGTCGAAGCCCTCTTCCAATGTGCCCGTTTTGCGAAAATCATAGAGTAGACGTGACGGTGTGCTGACCCTGGCCAGATGGTCGGTAAGGAACAGTTCGGTATTGGCCGTTGAAAATGTTTCTTTCCCGGTCGGATAAGCTGTCCCGGAAATGCCGATGAAAATTGATAACAGCACGATGTTCAGCAGTTTACGGTAGTTGTTCATTACAATTCTCCACTGGATTGTGTTGCCGGGTCCCGCAATTGCAGGTAGATTTCCAGCCCTGCCGATCAGTTCTTGTCGGGGGTTATCCCGTGTTTCTGCATGCGGTAGCGCAGCGCCATGCGCGTAATACCGAGCCGTCGGGAGGCCTCCGATACATTCCCCGCGGTGCTGGCCAGGGTCTGTCGAATCAAAGTGGCTTCGGCCGCATCCAGCGTCATGCCGGACAAGCTATCCATCGTGTTCGCGGGTGATTCCTGCAAGTGCTCGTCAAGCATGAGGGTCGAGGCCGTCAGTTTCTCGTTACCACACAGCAGAACCGCCCGTTCCACCAGATGCTTCAGTTCGCGCACATTACCCGGCCAGGGATAATTTAACATGGCATTGACGGCATCTGTTTCAAATCCCGGTAGCGGTAGGCCGTAGCGTCGAGCGGTGACTTCGGCGAAATGTCTGGCAAGCAGAATGATATCATCGCCGCCGGTACGTAGAGGAGGCATGGCGAGGGTCAGGACCTTGAGCCGGAAATACAGATCGGCCCGGAATGTCTGCGTGTCCACCATCTCCTCCAGCGGGCGGTTTGTGCCGGCGATAAACCACGCTGACACCGGACGTTCACGACTACTCCCCACCCGACGGAAGGTTCGACGTTCCAGTACCGCCAGTAGCTTGGATTGCAGCGAGTAGGGGAACTCTCCCACTTCATCCAGAAAGACACTGCCGTCTTCCGCGGCTTCGATGAGTCCGGTGCGGGTCGAGTACGCGGTAGTGAACGCGCCTTTTTCGTGACCGAACAGTTCTGCCTCTATCAGATCATTCGGCAGTGCGGCACAGTCGACATGAACGAAAGGGCGATCGCGCCGCGAGCTGCTGCGATGTATGATCCGTGCTGCAAGGTCTTTACCGCTTCCCGTCTCACCGAGAATCAGAACGGTAGGCGGATTCTCTTCGGACCTGCTGGCCAGTTCCGAGATACGCTCAATCTGTTCCCGCAAGCGCGCAATCGCCGGACTTTTACCGAGTAGTTCTTCGGGCTCACCCGCACGGTTTTCGCGCTGACGGGAATATTCCAGGCGCCGGGTCAGTTCCACCCGCTTGAGCGCCTTCTCGAGCGTAATGAGTAATTCGTCGAGATCGATCGGTTTCTTCAAATAGTCCAGGGCTTTTAATTTCATCGCCGCGACGGCGTCCTGGAGTTCGCCGTAGGCGGTCAACACCACGACGGGAATATCCGCCGCTTCGCTTTCCCGCAGTCGGGCAAGGAAGTCGAGTCCGGAGCCGTCGGGAAGTCGCATGTCGAGCAGCACCAGTTCCACGGCGCCGGTGTTGACCTGGCGTTGTGCTTCCGCCAGGGTGCCGCTTATCCTGCATTTGTAGCCCGCTTTGCCCAGGCGCTTGCTGACGGCGTTGGCGAACAGGGATTCATCCTCCACCAGCAGGATACAGGTTTCCTGAGCTTGAACAGGCGAACTCTTCGGGGGGGTGGTCGATGCCTCGTTTGTCACGATTCGCTTACCACTGGTGCTCCTGTCGGGAGGTCGATACGTACGCGGGTTCCTGTGGGGGAGTTTTGCATAAATTTGATGTTTCCTCCATGCGCGTGACAGACCTTGAACGCGAACGGGATGCCCAGGCCTGTACCCAGCCGCTTGGTGGTTGGTCCGGGCGACAGACCGCCGGGCTTGGGATCGAAAGCCAGGCCCGAGCCCCGGTCCTCGATGGTTAAACTTATGGAGCCTGTCGAGTGTTCCACTGTCAAGCTGACTTCCCCACCCTCTGGTGAAGCCTCTATCGCGTTGAGGATAAGGCCATAGACAGCCTGTTCAAATAAATCCACATCAATGTATAAATCGGGATCCACCTCCCAGCCGCTGCGTTTCAGGTGCAGGTCCTTTTCCTCCAATTTCGACCGCATACTAAGCAGGACATCATCCACCAATTTCGAAAGCCGGCTGCGTGTGCGATGCGGCTGCAAGGGGTGCAGGTAGGAGAGTAAAGAGCTGACCCAACGTTCAAGGCGGTCTACCGTGTCGATAATCGCCTGTCTGGCATCCTGTGAGTCCTGTGTTTCATCAACGTAATCGATCATCTGGGCGGCGGCACGGATGCCCGCGATCGGGTTGCGGATATTGTGTGCCACGACAGGCACCAGCGCACCCAGCGCCGCCTGGCGTTCACTTTCCACCAGTGCGTTGCGACTGTCGGCCAGATCACGCGCCATCTCATTGATGGAGCGCGCGAGTTGTGTGACTTCCTCGACACCCTGTTCGGGGATTTTATGGTCAAAGTATCCCTGGCTGATGCGTTGTGCACCCCGGGCTACCGCGGACATGGGACGTACGAAATCGCGCTGCAGGCTTCTGTGGGAAAACCACAGCAGCAATGCGGCAAGTACGATAGGCACGGGGATGACGATCGGGTCGAGCGTGGTCCAGCGCCGCAGGTCGAGTTCCATTTCTTCCCGACGCCCGGTGATCAGTTCGTAAAATTTCCGGAATGTCTGTTCGAATCCCTTGAGTAACCAGGCTTCATACTCGGGGTCCAGTATCCTGAAACGCACATTTTCACCGGCGAGTTGCGGGTCGGTGAAGATCAGATTCATATCGTCCTGCACTCGGGTATAAGCCGCCTTCATTTCCTTTACAGCGTAGCGTTCCTCTTCGTCCTCCGCGCGACGCTTCAGTTGACTGAAGTGTCTCTGAATGCTGTGCAAATGCCGGTAGTATTGCCGCAGTGCCTTGGTGTCATCGATGCCCCTGGCACGTATCACTTCCTTGAGCTGGCGATAGAGGTCGCCGCGCACCAGCTGAGCCTCGTAGAGAAGCGCGTCAACGCGGCTCAACTCGTCCGACGATTCCAACCAGAAATATGTCCACATGCCGCCCAGTGCGCCGGTCACTGTTACCAGCATCAGGAACGCCGTTTCATGCACCAGCAGCAGTGTTTTCAGCGCGCGCGGATGAAGTATGCTCATAAGCGGTTGGTTGTCAGCAGCCAGTCAATTGGTTTATATCAACCAGTATAGCCAGGGTGTCGCTGACACCCTGTTTTAACACCGGCTTATAGTCTGCTATGTAATAGATTGTAAACTATAATTAAAACTATGCACATAAGGTTGAGGGCGTGACTTTGCGGCGGTTGGCGCATTTTCTGCTATTGTTTAGATGTTGGCGCGCATACTCAGTTGTGCGTCGGCAACGTTAACCAACACCATGACTGGCAGAAACAGGAGAATGGCAATGCAGTGGACAACCCCAGAGTACAGTGATCTCCGCTTCGGATTTGAGATCACCATGTACATCCTCAATCGATAATACTGGGAAGCTTGCCCGCGAGCCGCCGAAACTGGACGGTCCGCGGGTTGTTTCTTCTCCCGCCACTGCGCGGCCTGTAATGGCGCTTAAGCTGGAGGCTATACTGTTTACCTGATCACGATGTCATGAGCGGGGGATGAACCCGATCATGTCGCTTGTTCAAACAATAACAATCGCCTGAGTTTTATGGCATCTCGCAGGGCGGGGAGGTGTGTTCTGTGAACGGGGTCGATACCGGCGAAAGCTCAAAGTCATTGCCTTTATGGCTGCTTGCAGAACTGACGTATGCCTGTCCGTTGCAGTGCCCTTACTGCTCCAATCCGCTGGACTTCCATCTCCACAAAAACGAGCTTGGCACTGAAGAGTGGCTTGAAGTTCTGCAGCAGGCGCGAGCGATGGGGGCGACACAACTTGGATTTTCCGGTGGTGAACCACTGCTTCGCCGGGATCTGGAGGTTCTGATTCGCCACGCGCGGGAGTTGGGTTACTACAGTAATCTCATTACTTCCGGCGTCGGCATGGATGAAGCCCGGATCAAGAGCTTTAAAGAGGCGGGCCTTGATCACATTCAGGTCAGTTTTCAGGCGAGTTCAGAAGTCCTCAACGACTTTATCGGTGGAACCAAGAGTTTCCGGCACAAATTGGAGATGGCCCGCCAGGTGAAGGCCCACGGTTACCCCATGGTGCTCTGTGTGGTGATACATCGTCTGAATATCGATCATATGAGCGATATTCTGGATATGGCCGCCTCTCTGAAGGCCGACTATGTGGAGCTTGCGAACACCCAGTATTACGGGTGGGGATTGCAGAATCGAAACCAGTTGCTGCCGACGCGCGATCAACTCCAGCGTGCCGAACGCGTTGCCCACGAGTACCAGGAGCGGTTCAAGGGCCGCATGAAGATCCTTTACGTGGTACCGGACTACTACGAGGATAGACCGAAAGCCTGTATGAGCGGCTGGGGTAATATCTTTCTGAGCGTCGCGCCCGATGGGACAGCACTGCCGTGTCAGGCAGCGCGGCAGTTACCTGGCATTGAATTCCCCAATGTGCGTGATAAAAGTATCGAGTGGATCTGGAATGATTCGCCCGCGTTCAACCGATTCCGTGGTTTCGACTGGATGAAGGAACCGTGCCGCGATTGTCCGGAACGGTTCAAGGATTTTGGCGGCTGCCGCTGCCAGGCATTTGCACTGACTGGCGATGCGAACAACGCCGATCCGGTCTGCAGCCTGTCGCCCGATCACGAGCGGGTCCTGGAGGCGGTTGCAGTGGCCAACAGGAATCCCCAGGCTGCTGGACCAGAGGAACAGCCGCTGGTGTTCCGCAATGTACATAGTGCCAAGCGTCTTATGGATTCCTGAGTTTATTGAGAATACCGGTGCGTTGTAGCATAAGGACTCGCGTGGAAATTAATCTATATGTGAATGGCACTAAGTTAAGGCGGCTCTTCCTCTGTAGGGCCGAATTTATTCGGCCAGCAGCTGTTGGCGGCTACCCACATTTTGACTATATCCGGG
>JBDNAP010000294.1:0-12081 GCA_039768325.1 Thiogranum sp. | reverse complement strand
GTTGAGGGTTCAGGCGCCAGCCTATTCCTGTATCAATGGCAGCGTTTCGCCCTCACCGCTGGGCGGTTTCAAACCGAGCTGCGCATAGGCATTGCGCGTCGCCATGCGGCCGCGCGGCGTGGGTATGATAAAACCCTGCTGTATCAGGCAGGGCTGCAGCACATCTTCAACGGTGCCTTTTTCTCTCGAGCGATCTTCAGCAGGACGCAGTTTCCCAAATTGCGCGCGCGTTGGTCAGCCTACCTCGACAATCGCGACCACCGCGAATTCCGCGGATGCTTTCGTTGCCACAACGAAGACATGCTTGACGCGGCTGGTGCGGCGGTCTTTTCTGACTGCACCCGCTGTCACGTCATCCTGACGCAAAGCGAGAATGACGATGAAACGAACCAGATTGACTATGAGAAGGGACAGACGTTCTACCACATCATGAACGCAGAGACCCTCGATGAGTTCGCCGATTGCACGGCCTGCAAGGACGGTGCCGATGGTGTCCACTAGAGACCACGTCTTGCTTGGACGCATGCAGCCGGCGAAAAACGTGCCTGCGAGATGGTCAAGTTCAGGCTTTCCCCTCGCCCCGGAACAGGCCACGAGTGGGCTGAGACCCGGTTTACCTGCTAGCCTGACATTCAAGACGAACTCACAAGGCGGCGATCATGTTGCCATTGCCGGCTGGCAGGGAAGCCAGTCCGGGCAGCGGCGCGTTTAGTTGCGGGCGCCATCGCCCGGAGCGCACCGTCCTTTACCAGATCTCTGTACACAGCCTGTTCTTAAGTCACGCGGCACTCAACATAGTGCAACATGAAAACTTCTATTCTTGGTATATACTTTCAACAACAAGGGAAACTAAAACAGCCTGCGTGCGAAACCAGCGTTAAGGTACGGGAAAACCGGCTTTTTAAGCAAGGCGTTGTCCATGCTGTGCCTTGCCATCGACCCATTCGGAGGAGGGTGCAGGTATGGGAATCCAGCAGACTTTCTACGGGGCCATGCGCGAGCATGGTATTACCCGGCGCAGTTTTCTGAAATTCTGCGGCCTAACCGCCGCCGGGCTCGGCTTGGGACCGGAATTTGCGGGCAAGATCGCCCATGCACTGGAAACCAAGCCACGAACACCGGTAATCTGGCTGCATGGTCTGGAGTGTACCTGCTGTACGGAGTCCTTCGTCCGCTCCGGACATCCGTTGGCGGCCGATGTCATACTGTCGATGATCTCCCTGGACTACGACGACACCCTGATGGCCGCCGCCGGTCACCAGGCCGAGGAAATCCTCGAACAGACCGTGGCCAAGTACGACGGCAACTTCATTCTCGCCTGTGAAGGTAACCCGCCGCTTAATGAAGACGGTATGTACTGTATCCAGGCCGGCAGGCCCTATGTCGAGAAACTACGACACATGGCTGCTCACTGCAAAGCCATCATTGCCTGGGGTTCCTGTGCATCCTGGGGTTGCGTACAGGCTGCCCATCCCAACCCGACCCGTGCGGTGCCGATCCACAAGGTAATTACCGACAAGCCGATTATCAAAGTGCCGGGATGTCCGCCCATCGCCGAAGTGATGACGGGTGTGATTACCTATATGCTGACCTTCGACCGTTTCCCGGAGCTGGACCGGCAGGGACGGCCAAAGATGTTCTACAGCCAGCGCCTGCATGACAAGTGTTACCGCCGGCCGCATTTCGATGCCGGCCAGTTCGTTGAGCGCTTCGATGACGAAGGTGCGGGCAAGGGCTACTGTCTGTACAAAGTCGGCTGCAAGGGTCCGACCACATACAACGCCTGCTCTACCGTCGAGTGGAATGGCGGGCTGTCATGGCCGGTCAAGTCGGGCCACGGCTGCCTGGGTTGTGCTGAAGACAACTTCTGGGACCGCGGCTCCTTCTACAGTTCGGTCACTAATCTGAATGTTCCCGGTGGCGTCGAAGTGACGGCCGACAAAGTAGGCGCTGTACTCGCGGGGGCCGCGGCCGTTGGCGTGGCGGCGCATGCCGCCGCGTCGGTAATCAGCCACACAAGGAACAAAAACAAGGGGGACAGCAGCGATGACTGAGACTGTCACGCCCAATGGATTCAAACTCGATAACAGTGGCCAGCGTATTGTGGTGGATCCGATCTGCCGCATAGAGGGACACCTGCGTATCGAGGTCAACGTGGATGAAAACAATATCATTCGCAATGCGGTGTCCACCGGCAACATGTGGCGTGGTCTGGAGGTGATCCTCAAGGGACGTGATCCACGTGATGCCTGGGCGTTCACGGAGCGCATCTGCGGTGTGTGTACCGGCGTGCACGCGCTGGCCGCGGTGCGTGCTGTCGAGGATGCCGTGGGCATTGAGATCCCGGAAAATGCCAATCATATCCGCAACCTGATGATGCTGGCCCAATACACCCAGGACCACCTGGTGCATTTCTACCACCTGCATGCGCTGGACTGGGTTGACGTGGTCAGCGCGCTGAACGCAGACCCCAAGGCGACCTCCGAGCTGATGCAAAGCATATCAAGCTGGCCCAAGTCATCGCCCGGCTATTTCCGTGATGTGCAGGCGCGGGTGAAGCGCTTCGTCGAGTCGGGCCAGCTGGGCCCCTTCGCGAATGCCTACTGGGGCAGCCCGGCCTACAAACTGCCGGCAGAAGCCAACCTGATGGCCGTTAGCCATTACCTGGAAGCGCTGGATTTCCAGCGCGAGATCGTCAAGATTCACACCATTTTCGGTGGACGCAACCCACACCCGAACTGGGTGGTCGGCGGCATGCCCTGCTCATTCAGCCTCAACCAGACCGGCGGCATCAACATGGAGTGGCTCAACCTGGTGTCATCCATCATCGATCGCTCCGTCGAATTCATCGACCAGGTCTATATCCCCGATCTCAAGGCGATTGCATCCTTTTACAAGGAATGGACCTATGGCGGTGGGCTGGCAGGCAAGAACCTGATGTCCTACGGTGATTTCCCGAATGTAGCTAATGACCAGTCACAGCAGAACATGCTGATGCCGGGCGGCGCAATCATCAACGGCGACCTGTCCAGCGTGCATGAAGTCGATCTGCGTGACCCTGAACAGATACAGGAATTTGTCACCCACTCCTGGTACAAGTACCCGGATGAATCGATGGGCCTGCACCCCTGGGACGGCATCACTGAACCGCATTTCGAACTGGGTCCGAACGCCAAGGGAACCAAGACCAATATCGAGCAACTGGACGAGGGTGCTAAATATTCCTTCGTCAAAGCGCCGCGCTGGCGCGGCAACGCCATGGAGGTGGGCCCGCTGGCGCGCTATGTGGTGGCCTATGCGCGCGGCGACGAAGAGATACGGGACCAGGTCGACGGCCTGCTGAGCGACCTTGGTCTGCCGCTTGAGGCGATTTTTTCCACCCTCGGCCGCACCGCGGCGCGTGGCCTGGAATGCAGCTGGTCGGCGCACAAGATGCGTTATGTCTTCGACAACATGATGGCAAACCTCAGGGCCGGCGATACGGCAACCGCCAACATGGACATGTGGGAACCGGAAACCTGGGCCCTGGACGCCAGAGGTGTCGGGCAGGTAGAGGCACCGCGCGGCGCGCTCGGACACTGGATCCACATCAAGGATACCAGGATCGAGAATTACCAGGCCGTGGTTCCAACCACATGGAATGCGTCACCGCGTGACCTGCAGGGCAATATCGGGGCCTACGAGGCGGCCTTGCTGGGCACGCCGATGGCCAATGCCGAACAACCGCTGGAGATTCTGCGCACCTTGCACAGTTTCGATCCGTGCCTGGCCTGCTCGACGCATGTCATGTCAAAGGATGGCGAGGAGTTGGCAACAATAAAGGTCCGCTAACAGAAGGACAGCGATATGAGCAGTAAGGTGGCAAGTGATCCGCACGATCCGCTTAATCAGAACGCAGTGTACGTATTTGAGGCTCCTGTGCGGCTGTGGCACTGGCTGCATACCTTGAGCTTTTTGGCACTGGCCGTCACTGGCTATCTGATCGCCAATCCATTGCCGTCACTTTCAGGCGAAGCCAGCGACCATTTTATGATGGGCAATATCCGCCTGATCCACTTCATTTCCGCCTATGTATTCGCAATCGGATTTGTTGTCAGGATTTACTGGGCGCTGGTGGGTAACCACTATGCACGTGAGATCTTCTATCTGCCGTTCTGGCGGCCTTCCTGGTGGAAAGGCCTGTTCTATCAAATCCGTTTCTACCTGTTCCTGACGCGCAAGCAGCACAAGACACTGGGACACAACGCGCTGGCGCAGGTGGCGATGTTTCTGCTCAACACCCTGGGGACGGTGTTCATGATCGCTACCGGTTTCGCCCTGTACGGTGAGGGCTTGGGCACGGGCAGCTGGGCAGACAACTGGTTCGGCTGGATCATTCCGATACTGGGTGGCAGCGAAGCGACACACAACTGGCATAATATGGGTATGTGGGTAATGCTGACGTTCGTGATCATCCATATTTACATGGCGGTTCGTGCCGACATCATCGGTCGTGAGAGCAGTGTCAGCACCATCATCGGCGGTTGGCGCACACGTTTAAGGACGATCAACCTTGATAAACGGTGATATCGACACGCTGATTCTCGGCATCGGCAACATTCTGTGGGCGGACGAGGGTTTTGGTGTGCGTTGCATCGAGGAACTCAATGCCACCCGGGAATTTCCGCGACATGTGCGCCTGATGGATGGCGGTACGCAGGGCATGTTTCTACTGCCATGGATCAGCAATGTCTCCGGACTGCTCATTTTCGATGCCATTGACTTCGGTCTGGACGCAGGTGAGTTACGTGTCATCCATGACGATGACGTACCGCAGTACCTGGGTGCCAAGAAGGTCAGCATGCACCAGACCGGTTTCCAGGAAGTGCTGGCATCGGCGCGCCTGCTGAGTGGCAAGCCGGAGCGGCTGACGCTGATCGGCGTACAGCCGGAGCGGCTAGACGACTACGGTGGCAGCCTCAGGGACGGGACCAGGCAACGCATCCCGGAAGCCCTGGAACGCGCCTGTGAGGTGCTGCAGGAGTGGGGTATCGAGAGCTGCAAGCGGGAGTCGCCACCAGCCTCTGTTGATCTCACCGGACCCTGTGAACTGGAGATGACCAGCTACGAACTGGGCAGGCCGGCATGACCCATGCGCTGATTCAGCAACTGTTTGACGTCTACCAGTATCCGCAGGTCAGCCTGGATACACACGCGCAATTCATTGCCCGGCCCGGCGTCAATGTACTGTTCTTCCCTGGGGATCCGAAGAAATTTCGTGACACCACCGACGTTGCCGTGGTTCTGCCGGAGCTGGACAAGGCCTTTGAGGGAAAACTGCAGCCGGGTGTGGTGGCGGATTCGGCCGGGCTGCAGCTGCAGCGTCACTATGGCTTCACCGCCTGGCCGGCACTGGTGTTTGTGCGCGAGGGTGGTTACCTCGGTGCTATTACCGGCATCCGGAACTGGGCGGAGTACCTGCAAGAAATCAGTGAGCTGATTGTCGCTGAGGTAAAGCCGCTGAACGCATTCAAGGTGCCGGTGGTCAGCGCATGAGCGGGCCACAGTGGGAAGCGAGCTTATGGATATAGACAGCATAGCGGTAAGCGTTACCGGTCGGGGAAGCCAGCCGGCGGAAGAGCGCGACACACGTCTGGAATTCATTTCCCTGCCGAAAGAGATGAACAGTTACCGTGCTCCGGAAATCCCGGAACCGGATAAGGTACACCACCTGGAGGGTGCCAGGGAGACGACCAACTGGATCGGCCAGGCGCTGGAGCGCTACCGGGTCGGCGGCGAACCACAGCTTGCCGACATATCCGCACTGGATGCCGAGAACCGGGAACTGGTTAACCAGATTCTGGGCGAGGGCGAGGTAAGCCTGCGCTTCAGCGGTTCGCCGTGTGTCAATATGCAGGAGTCGGTGCTGGCCGGTATCTGGCGGACCTTCTATCTGGATGCCAAGGGTGCCATCACACGCGACCTGATTGAGGTCTGTGACGTGCCGGTGCTGGCGCGGCGTAGTCCAGACGCGGACCGTATCGCTGATCTTGCGGCCGTCAGAACATGCGAGGATGTCATGAATGCCTTGCCTATCCTCAGCGAAATCCAGGAGCAGCTGCGTTCCTGGCAGTCGGATTGCCCGGCGCATGTCATCAATCTCACACTGCTGCCTCTTTCTGAAGGCGATATCCGCTTTCTCGGCGAAACCTTAGGCCGTGGTCCTGTTGAGACCCTGTCGCGGGGTTACGGCGACTGCCAGATCACCAGTACGGCGTATCCCGGTTTATGGTGGGTGCGCTATACCAATTCCATGGGCACGCTGATTCTCAATACCCTGGAAATTACAGACATCCCACTGGTTGCCTGTGCTGCACAGGAAGATCTTGATGATTCCCGCCGGCGTTTCCTCGAACTGCTGGAACCCTACTGGCAGACGCTGGCGTGAGGCCCGCAGCATCTGCATCGCGTATCCGCGCAGACACACGCCTCGAGTGTCGTATCTGCTGGTATGTATACGATCCTGCGGTGGGCGACGAGTTCGAACAGATTCCACCGGGCACGGGCTTTGCGGATTTGCCGGACCATTGGTGCTGTCCACAGTGTGACGCCGGCAAAGACAAGTTCCTGCCGATCGGGGGGAGCTGAATCAGGAGTCTGGTGCGGTCGACGATCTTGTCGCAGCCTACCGCAATATTGAATGAACGCCAGTGCATGAGCGGCTTGCCGATCCGCAACGCGCTGCTGTTTTCCAAGACTGTCACAATTGCCATGCAGACTTATTCATCTATCAAAGGCAGCGTTTCGCCTTCGCCGGTGGGCGGTTTCAAGCCGAGTTGCGCATAGGCATTGCGCGTCGCCATGCGACCGCGCGGCGTGCGTATGATAAAACCCTGCTGGATCAGGTAGGGCTCCAGCACATCTTCAATGGTGCCCTTTTCCTCACCAATCGCCGCAGCCAGGTTATCCACACCCACCGGCCCACCGTCAAATTTCTCGATGATGGTGCGCAACAGGCGGCGATCCTGGCTATCGAAACCCCGCTGGTCGACATCCAGCATCTGCATGGCAGCTTCTACGACCGCGGCTGTTACCACACCCTGCGCCTTGACCTCTGCGTAATCACGCACCCGGCGCAACAGGCGATTGGCGATACGCGGCGTTCCCCGTGAACGTCTCGCCAGCGCCAGGCCACCCGCTTCTTCCATTTCTATGCCCAGAATTCCGGCTGAACGCTTCAGAATAAAAGCCAGGTCTTTGCTGTTATAGAACTCCAGGCGCTGCACAATACCAAAGCGGTCGCGCAGCGGTGAGGTCAACAGGCCGGCGCGAGTGGTTGCCCCAACCAGGGTAAAGGGTGGAAGATCCAGTTTGATGGAACGCGCCGCCGGCCCCTCGCCAATCACAATATCGAGCTGGTAATCCTCCATGGCCGGGTAGAGGATTTCCTCGACAACCGGGCTCAGGCGGTGGATTTCATCGACAAACAATACGTCGTGAGGTTCCAGGTTGGTCAACAGTGCGGCCAGGTCACCCTGTTTCTCCAGTACCGGTCCGGCGCTATGGCGCAGGTTGGCCCCCATCTCGTTGGCAATGATATGCGCCAGCGTCGTTTTGCCCAGTCCGGGCGGACCGAATATCAGCACATGATCGAGCGCGTCTTTGCGGCGCCGCGCCGCTTCGATGAAAACCTCCATCTGTTCGCTAACCTGAGGCTGCCCGACGTAGTCGGCCAGCTTCCTGGGGCGAATAGCCCGGTCCAGAACTTCATCCTCGGATGAGGCGCTGGCCGTGACAATGCGGTCGGGTTCGATCATAACAGCGCAGCATACAGGCTGAAGCGCGAGCGGTACAGATCCTGGCGCTCCCCGAAATATTCACTATTCAGTAAGCGGAACATTCGATGGCCGACCTGCCTTTACAGGGCAGTCGGCAGTATGGATGCTGCCGTCGAGTACAGAGAGGTATTCACAAGGTGAATCGCCGTCAGGCGAGAGAAGGTCCCCTGGGGGAGAGGGTCCCCTGGGCACAGTCTGTCCTGTAAAAGCATGTCGGCTATCGAATCCACTCATTGGTATATCTGCAGGTTTGCCATTTCGGGGTTTAGAGAATGCGTGCCGGTGTCTTCGACAAATTGTTCTTCGCCCCGAAATCCTGTAGTTTAGTCCGCTCTAATGCTATCCCGCTACACCACTGAGCACGTAGCCCCGAACAAGGAGCCATCATGAAAGCAAGAGCCGCGGTCGCCTGGCAGGCCAAACAACCGCTTTCAATTGAAGAGATCGATGTAGAAGGCCCGAAAGAAGGTGAAGTCCTGCTCAAAGTGATCGCTTCCGGCGTCTGCCACACCGATGCCTTTACCCTGTCGGGTGAAGACCCGGAAGGTGCGTTTCCCTGCGTTCTCGGCCATGAAGGCGGCTGCGAAGTGGTGGAATGCGGTCCCGGTGTCAAGACCCTGAAACCCGGTGATCACGTCATTCCATTGTACATTCCGGAATGCGGACACTGTGAATACTGCAAGTCGCCGAAGACCAACCTGTGCCAGTCCATCGCCTCCACGGTGTGGACCGGTTACATGCCGGACGGTAGCCGCCGCTTTTCCCACAAGGGCAAAGCCATCTACCACTACATGGGGTGTTCGACATTTTCAGAATATACCGTGGTACCGGAAATCGCGCTGGCGAAAATCAACCCTGCTGCGCCACTGGACAAGGTCTGCCTGCTCGGCTGTGGTATCACGACAGGCATAGGTGCAGTACTGAACACCGCCAAGGTGGAAGCCGGTTCCACGGTTGCCGTATTTGGCCTGGGTGGCATCGGCCTGTCGGTGATACAGGGCGCGGTGATGGCGCAAGCCGAACGCATCATTGGGATTGACATCAACCCCGACAAGTTTGCAATCGCCAGGTCTTTGGGCGCTACCGATTTCATCAATCCCTCCGATATCGATAGCACGGTCAGCGAGGCTATTGTGGAAATGACCCATGGCGGTGTGGACTACTCCTTTGAAAGTATTGGCAATGTTGAAGTGATGCGCGAGGCGCTGGAATGCTGCCACATGGGCTGGGGCACCTCGACCATTATCGGCGTTGCCGGCGCCGGCAAGGAAATCTGCACCCGCCCGTTTCAACTGGTGACCGGCCGCACCTGGAAAGGTACGGCGTTCGGTGGTGTTAAAGGGCGTAGCGAACTGCCCGGCTATGTCGACAACTACATGAACGGTAAAATCGAACTGGACAGCATGATCACCCACACTATGCCATTGGAAGAAATCAACACCGCCTTTGATTTGATGCACGAAGGCAAGAGTATCCGCTCAGTCATTATTTTCTAGAGGCTATCCACGTGGAACCGATCGAGAGTGTCAAGGAGTTCGGCGGCTACCTCAACCGCTATCAGCACGATTCGCACAGCTGCAACTGCAGCATGACTTTTTCTGTCTATCTGCCACCGGCGGCTGAGACGGGAAAAGTCCCCGCAGTGTACTGGCTCTCCGGCCTGACCTGCACTGATGATAATTTTCGCGTCAAAGCCGGTGCCCAGCGATACGCATCCGAACTGGGGCTGGCACTGATCATACCGGATACCAGCCCGCGCGGTGAAGACGTAGCCGATGCCGCACAGCGCTACGACCTTGGTCAGGGCGCAGGCTTTTATGTCAATGCCACCCGTCAGCCCTGGTCAAAGCACTACCATATGTACGATTACGTGACGCGTGAGCTGCCGGCACTGATTGAAGCCAACTTTGCTGTCGTGCCAGGCTTGAAATCCGTGTCCGGCCATTCCATGGGCGGCCACGGTGCACTGCTGTGCGCGCTCAGGAACGCGGGCGGCTATCGTTCCGTATCCGCCTTTGCCCCCATCTGTAACCCGACTCGATGCAGTTGGGGCGAAACCTGTTTCAGCGCTTACCTGGGTGATGACCGGGAAGCCTGGAAGGCCTACGATGCCACCTGCCTGATCGAGGCTGGCGCCCAGCCCGTACCGTTACTGATCGACCAGGGAAGCACGGACGAATTCCTCGCCGATCAGCTCTACCCGAAGCACCTGGAAGCCGCCTGTACGGCGCGGAATTTTCCGCTCACGCTACGCATCCAGGAGGGTTACGATCATAGCTATCATTTCATTTCCACCTTCATCGGTGAACACCTGGCCTGGCACGCCAGAGCGCTCAAGGACTGAAGCCACCGCGCGATCGTTTACAGGCGCCTATTACGCCTTGCGGGGTTCTTGTGCCAGTGGAAACAGCCGGACTGTAGGGTAACAAATCCGGGCGGAACCCTGCGCGGTTTAGGTTGCGCTATCTCGCTGTTTCAGTCACACGGTCTGTTCAACGCCGGTCTTCTACTGCACGGTCGCCTGCAAGGCCGTTCTTATAATCTCTTCAGTCGTCAGGTCTTTGCTGTCAACCGCCCGAACCATGCGGCTGGCATCCTGTGGCCTGTAACCCAGCGCGGTCAGCGCACTCACCGCTTCTTCAACCGGGTTGGCAAGGTCAGCTCTGACCGCTGTATCAGACCCCGGCCCGCGCCCTGCCGAGCTGTCCCAATCCGCCAGTCGATCACGCATTTCGACGACCAGCCGTTCGGCGGTTTTCTTTCCGACACCCGGCAGCTTGATCAGCGACGCGGTATCGCCGGCCTGCACGCAGGCCGCGAAGTGACCGGCCTGCATACCCGACAGAATGGTCAGCGCAAGCTTTGCACCCACACCATTCACCCTGATCAGGGTGCGGAACAGCCTGCGGTCTGACTGCTTACTGAACCCATACAGGGTGTGCGCATCCTCGCGCACAGCAAGATGGGTAAACAGGGTGACAGTTTCGCCAACAGCGGGCAGGTCATAGAACGTCGTCATCGGTGCCTCAACTTCATAACCGACACCCTGCACTTCGATCAACAGGCCTGGTGGCTGCTTATCACACAATACACCCCGTAATAAACCAATCACCGCAGCCTGCCTCCACGCAACCGTTGAGCCGCTGGAATCCTGCCGAGGGCCTTTTGCCGGAAGCTGTGACACATGGCAACCGCCAGTGCATCGGCTGCATCGGCCTGCGGCGTATCGCTGAGATTCAGCAGAACCCGCACCATGTGTTGTACCTGCTGCTTGTCCGCAGCACCCTTGCCGACCACCGATTGCTTGATTTCACGCGGTGCGTACTCTGCAACCGGCAATTCCTGCATGACCGCAGCGCAGATGGCGGCACCCCGCGCCTGACCGAGTTTCAACGCAGAACCGGCATTACGGTGCATAAAGACAGTTTCGACGGCAACCTGCTGCGGCCGGTATTCGACCATAAGCTCGCTCAGTTCGCGGAAAATCAAGCCCAGCTTATCGGCAAGACTGTCCCCACTCACCTGAAGACAGCCACTGGCGATGTAACGAGAACGACTGCCTTCACAGTCGACCAAACCATAGCCCGTCATTCGGGACCCCGGGTCAATACCAAGAATTCGTATCATCAAAACCGGCCAGACAAGAAAAGTTACTGACTACGCATGGAAGCTAGCCGACATAAGCTTGCGGGGCCGCCGAGCGTACAGGCATGTATTCACAAGGTGTATTGCCCTGCAAGAGAGGGTGCACTGGGGTACAGCGCGTCCCGCAAGTTTATGTCGGCTAGCTTCCGCACACCTTCGCCTACAAATTCCTTCCGCTGCGCACATTGCAGCCTATGACTGGCAGAATCGCCGGCGCAAGCCGGATTGTTCAGAGCTCTGCCAGTATTTGCGCGGAAATATCCGCATTGGAATAAACACTCTGCACGTCGTCCAGATCTTCCAGGCGATCGAGCAGACGAATCATTTTTTCCGCGTCACTTTTATCAAGGGGTGTGGTATTTTCAGCCCGCATGGTCACCTCGGCTTCATCCGCCGCAAAGCCCGCACTCGCCATGGCGTCCCTGACGGCAACGAAATCATCCGGCTCGGTCAGCACATCGACAGAACCGTCGTCGTTGGTCACAACATCCTGCGCACCGGCTTCCAGCGCCGCCTCCATAATGGCGTCTTCATCACTCCCTGCCGGATAGCTGAGTATGCCGGTCTGGGTGAACTGAAATGCCACCGAGCCGCTGGTGCCCAGATTACCGCCGGCCTT
>JBDNAP010000293.1:0-15121 GCA_039768325.1 Thiogranum sp. | reverse complement strand
TTCGGCGATTAACTTGAGCTCAGCAGGTGAAAGTCGTCCCGCATGGGTTCCACCTGCTGTAAACAGGTTGAAAAATCTCGGGCTGGCGGTGGCCCCCGCCACCCGCATCGATGGCGTGACACCGATTGTCACCATGACCGGGATAGGGTTGCCCATACTGTCCAGCACCAGGTTGCCGTTTGCGTCGGTCTGGAAAAGGGGGTTTCCGGCGCCGTCGGTGGCTTGCACCAGCCGATCCTGCAGGATACCCAGTACCACTTCCTGTTCATTATCACCGGACAGCAGTTCTCGGTAGGATTTGAAGTGATCGGCATTCAGGTCCGAGGCACCATCGGTAAGATCAAGCTGGGCATCGGGGACCCGGGCTAAACCCATATTGTCCGTGGTGTGACAGTTGATACAGGTATCGGTAGGACCCCGGTCTACACCCCACAGGGGATGGATATGCATTTCATAGTTGATGACGATGCGGCAGAGATTGTCCCAGTTGCTCTGGCAGGCAACACTGGCAGGCGCCGTCATGACGGGGTCAAGATCTGCGTAGTTATAATCGAAAGCAGCGTCTTTCATGCGCCCGGCTGCTGTTTCGTCGGTCCAGACATCCAGGTAGTGAATATCGACACTGGTTTCCAAACTGGTCGCATCAATGCGGGTGCGCGCTTCAGCCATGGTCTCGCCGGTGTCAGCGAAGTAGGTTTCGGTATTCGGAAATATGTAACCATCAAAGGGTGCGCCGGCGTTAAGGACGTTGAAGGCGTCAAATCGGCCGTGGGAAGTGGCGTTAGCCGGATCGTGGCAGCCGCCGCAATTCATGATTTCACCCGGGCGTAGCTGTAGCCAGTTCTGATGCCTGGCACTGATTCTTTTGCCGTTCTCATCCAGTACGCTGATGGTGAAAGGGATGTTGGCCGGCACCTTAAGACGTACTGATCCATCCGGTTCGATGGGTGCATAACCGATAATTTCGCGCATTCCCTGCTGGGTGCTGACACCGAAATCGGCACCGTTCAGGTCAACCACATCATCGTCCGGAATGCTGACAGCTTTCACGATGCGCAGGAAACGGGCGGGGCGATCAGGCGCAGCTGTCTGTTGGGGGTCGGCCAGCGTGGTGATATCTGCTGCGGCCGCACCGAGCGAGTTATACGTGCCGTCAAAGTCATGCACGCTGCGAATATGTAGAATACCAACGTTCTCGCTGACCAGCGCGGGGTTAAAATCAAAACTCGCGGTTGGTATTCCGGCACCATCGAAGTGGATGACGGGTAGCGCTCTTGGTTGAGCAGCAACGACGTCACGGTAGAGGATGCCCTCCTGTGGGATGAACACAGGAATCAGGTTTTGGGTATTCAATTCATACAGATATACACCGTATAGTGGTGGTGCCTCGATGAGGTTCGGATCGCTCAATGTCTCGGTGGTGCAGGGAACGATTCGGGTATTGTCCAGCAGTCGGCACTGGTTCCAGCTGACCAGAGCACGGTCGGTGCCATCCCAGAGCGGGAAGAATGCGTTGAAGCGCCCACCCGGAGAGGCCTCGGTGTTGTCTGTGCTTACGGTGTTGAATGCTACCGAGGCTTGCGCCGGGCCGATCAGGATACCCGCGTTTACCGCTGTCGGCTGGGTGTTATTGACATAGTTATCGACGTCGATGCTGATAATATCACCGCCCTGGAAATTTCCGGTAAACGGCTGCAACAGCGCGGCAATCCCACCGCCCGGTAGTTCACGCGGTTGCAGGTACTGCACTATTGTTCCATTGGTGCCGGTATCGTGGCTGTCAGCGCCATACAGAAGCCGCAGATTGGTGCCGTCCGGGTACATCTTGTAAAGATGGATGGCATCGTTGTTGCCCATGTTGTCCCAGCGAGAAAACACCACTTCGCCGCTCTCCAGTACCACGGGATCGAGATCATGGCTCTGGTTATAGGTCACCTGGTGGATATCTGTACCATCGTCATTCATGACGTGCAGCACCAGTGCTGGGTCATTGCGGTTTTCGTCCAACGCCGAAAACTGAGGTTTGCTTTCGTCGAGCAGCGTCGCCTTTGCCGTGCGTTGTCGCGTCGAGGAGAAGATGATTCTGCCATCGGGCAGGTAGTGTGGACCAACATCCTGGCCTGCTTCGGCGTTAATGTCTGATGTAATCACCCGGGTCAGGGTGTCGGCGGCAATATCGTATTCCCAGATATTCCAGGTCGGTTGATCTTCCGGGTCAGCGCCCTCGATTTCAGGCAGGCGCAGGGCAAACAGCAGTTTACTGCCGTCGAAAGAGGCTTCGACATCTTTAACATCGCCGAGTCCGCCGGTTACGGCAAAGGTAACATTGCGTTCATTGGCGCCCGGCGATGCCAGGTCGCGGAAAATAAGGTCAGATCCTTCGTTGAAATTCGTCGGTTCTCGAATATCTTCGGGATCCATAAGGGTATTCGGATCCATTTCGGGCAGGGGTTGGCGAACGTAGGCGATGCCAAAGTCTTCCACAAGCGGATCCAGGCTGGCACTGTTGATTCCGCCGCTGCCACCACCGCTACCGCCACCACAAGCCGACAACACCGCCAGGGACAGTAACAACAGACCGGTCTTAATGCCGGTCGCACGGGAGAGTGGAGTTTTTTCTGGCGTGCCGCTCATAGCACACTCCTTATCGGTCAAGCCCATAAATGCTGTTGGTTGGTGGTTGGGTCTCATAACAATCTGCCCACTGTCAATTTCCGCTTTCGGACTGATTATGTAAGCAAATACCAGGCCCTATTCTGTTTCCGCTAACCGGTGCCGACACACACCTTTGATATATGGAACGATTGGTTGCGGGGCAGTTGCCACTGGAGTGTCACAATCCTGGCGCTTTGTGACGAAATACGGCAGCTACGGTGACAAATATAGGCTGTATCCCTTTGCTTGATCCGAGAACCGGGTCACAGAACTGAAAGCAGGCGACTTTCTCTAGGTTGCTGGGGTGGTGGTTTTTGTGAAATGCGCTGTTAAGTATCGTGACCGGGTTTGCTGTTGATCTGTGAAGCGGATCACAGAATGCCTGCTGAAGGTAATTTAACTTCAATAGCACGATAAGTTCGAATTGGCTGGATCGGTTCTTGCTACCCGGTATAGCTGTGGCAGATGACAACCAAAGAGGCGTCCCATGCGAAAGACGTACGCGAAACAGAAGAAGGCTTGGGGAAACAATGGGGGCACCAGGTTGCGGTTCAACCTGGCTGCAGGCGTGCTATCCCTGCTACTGGCGCTACCCTCAGCGGCGGGGCCGCGTGAGCAGGCCAAGCGTATCCATGACCGCTTGACGGGTGTGCCGCCAAGCGAGGCGGTATTGGATAGAATGGAAGACGAAATCGCCTCGAACAATGATCCATTCGCAGCGGCCATGATCGCCCTCAATGGACCAAACAATCCGAATTCAAAGTACTTTTATAACGTTACACTGAAAAATTTTGCTACGCCCTGGACCAATCGTGACCAGTCCGTATTCGAACCCCTGAACGATTACACCGCTACTGTCATCGGAATGATTCGCGATGAAGAACCGTTTAACCTGCTGTTGTCCGCGGACTACCTGTATGCGGGGGCTCCGGGACTGCCGGGTGTCGCCGCCGTATCAGGCAGCAGCAATCAGCACTACATGGATCTTGAGGCCGCCGGCGTGGATCTCAGTGATCCAGCTCTGCTGCAGCCGGTATCACAGCAATCCGTAACGGGTATACCCGTTTCTGCCACCGCCGGAGTCATGACCACACGTGCGGCCGCAAGGGCGTTCTTTATCGACGGTACTAACCGCGCCATGTTTCGTTTCACCATGCTCAATCATCTGTGTAATGACATGGAGCAGGTCAAGGATATCACCCGGTCGCCGGATCGAATTCGCCAAGACGTCAGCCGTAGTCCGGGTGGTGACAGTCGCATTTTCTTGAATTCCTGTATTGGCTGCCATACCGGTATGGATCCGATGGCTCAGGCGTTTGCCTACTATGAGTACGATTACCCGGAAGGTGATGAAGACGCTGGCCGTCTGGTTTACACCGCCGGACAGGTGCAGCCGAAATACCTTATCAATGCCGATAACTTCAAACCCGGCTACGTGACACCGGATGACAGCTGGGACAATTACTGGCGCAGTGGTCCCAGTGCGGTCCTGGGTTGGAATCCAGGGTTACCGGGCAGTGGTAACGGCGCCCGATCTATGGGTGAGGAACTCGCCAACAGCGAGGCTTTTGCCCGTTGTCAATCCATTAATGTGTACCGGAATGTCTGTCTTGGCGAACCGACGCAGGCTCAGCTCGACACGCTGAAGTCGACATTTCAGGCCGGCTACAACATGAAAAATGTTTTTGCCGAAGCTGCTGTGCAGTGTATGGGCGATTGACAAGAAAAGTTGAGGGGAAAAGCATATGAAACCAGTCATCGAAGTCCTAACTAACGGGTCTGAACAGCAGCGGTTTAACCGTGTAATGTGCTGCGGTGTTCTTCTTGTGGCCGTGTTATTGCTGACTGCCTGCGGTGGTGGCGCATCCACCGAATCTAACCCGGCTACCAGCAATACTAATTCTGTCAACAGTTCCAGTTATAACGGACCAAACGCCCAGACCGAGGATGTGCGAGCATTTCAACTCAACGTGTGGGAACGTCTGAGGGTGTCCGACCGCTGTGGTGCCTGCCACGTGGAGGGTGGCCAGTCGCCCATGTTTGTGCGTCAGGACGACGTTAATCTGGCCTACTCGGAAGCTAATCCACTGATCGATCTGGATTCGCCGGCCAGTTCACGCCTGGTATCCAAGGTGGCAGAGGGACATAACTGCTGGTTGCCGAGTGTCGCCGCCTGCGTGACGGCGATCACCGGCTATATTGAAGACTGGGTGGCTGGTGCTTCAGGGGGCGGACGTCAGATTCAGCTCGTTGCGCCGTCAAATCTGAGAGATCCCGGCTCGACCATGAGCTTTCCCAGCAGCGCACCGGTAGAATTCGACGGGGTGTGGAATCTGTTGCAAACCAACTGCGTAGGTTGTCATGTCGACTCTTCGCCAACCCCGCAAACTCCGTTTTTTGCCAGCAGTATCCGGGCGGATGCCTACGAAGCTGCAAAATCGAAAATCAACCTCAACGATCCCGCCGCCTCAAGACTTGTGGTGCGTTTACGCGACGAATTCCACAACTGCTGGACACAGTGCAGCGCCGATGCCACAAGCATGGAGAATGCAATCATTGCCCTGGCGGGTTCCCCAGAGGTGAGTTCTGATCCGGTTCAGGCGCCAATAGTTTTCAGTAAAGCCTTAACACTGCCCGAAGGCGTAGTGGCGGCCGGTGGCAACCGACATGAAACCGATGTTATTGCGCAGTACGAGTTCAAGTCCGGCAGCGGCAATATCGCTCTGGACAGCAGCGGCGTCCTTCCGGAGCTGAATCTGACGCTGAGCGGTGATGTCAACTGGGTCGGTGGCTGGGGTATTCAGATTGTCGACGGCAAGGCCCAAGGATCTACAGCCAACAGCAAGAAGTTGCACGATCTGATCAAGGCGACGGGTGAGTACTCTATCGAAGCCTGGGTTGCACCGGCTAACGTAGTGCAGGAGGGACCGGCTCGGATTATTAGCTATTCCGCTGGTACCGCTGCACGTAACTTTACGTTGGGACAGACGCAGTACAACTACGATTTCCTGCAGCGTTCCAGCACCACGGACGCTAACGGGGAGCCGGCACTGTCTACGGCAGACGCTGACGAAGACCTGCAGGCGACACTACAGCACGTAGTGGTGACATTCGATCCCATCAATGGTCGGCGCATTTATGTCAATGGTGTGTTTACGGATGATGTGGATCCGGTTGCGGCGGGTAATCTTAATGACTGGGATGACAGCTATGCCTTTGCGCTGGGTAATGAGGTATCCAATGACCGGCAATGGATGGGCTCAATACGAATGGTGGCTATACACAATCGCGCCTTGACCCAGGAGCAGATTGTGCAGAACTTTGATGTCGGTGTTGGTGAGAAGTTCTTTCTGTTGTTCGGTATAGGCGATATATCCGGGGTACCGGCGGACAGCTATATCATGTTCGAAGTGGCGCAGTACGACAGTTACAGCTACCTGTTTGACAAAGCCACTTACATCAATCTCGACCCGACAGTCATCCCCAGCAATATCCCGTTGCAGGCTATGAGGATTGGTATCAACGGTAGTGAGGCGACGGTTGGCCAGGCCTACCGGAACCTCGATGCCAGCATCGACGGGTCGAATTATGATCCGGCGACCGGACAGTCGCTGTCCAGTCTGGGAACGATTATTGCGCTGGAAAATGGTCCCGATAGCGACGAATTCTTTCTCACCTTTGAAATGCTGGGCGACGAGACCAACGTGGTAACGGAGGTTTCACCGTTAACGCCACCACCGTTGCCTGCACCGGATCCGGTGGCCGACATCGGTGTGCGCACTTTCGATGAAATCAATGCCGCCATGGCTGCGATAACTACCGTCGATCCGCAGGCGGTCAAGGCTGAATTCGATGTGCTGCGGCAGCAATTGCCGGCGGTCGAAACCATCGAAGCATTCCTGTCCGCACACCAGATGGCCATCGCCCAGCTGGGTATCGCCTACTGTGATGCGTTGGTAAGAGATACCACCAAGCGCGTTGATTTCTTCGGGTTTGCGGATGTCGTCAGTGCCAATAGCTTCTTTGGTTCAGGGGTGGCGTCGGCGTTCGGCAGCGGTGACTCAGCAGAGAAGAACCAGATCGTCGACGCCTTGTTTGATCGGGTCATGGGATTGCCGGGCAGCGGCAGTCCACTGGCCAGCGCGCCGAGCGTGACAGATCTCAAGACCGAGCTGATCGGGCCGACCGCAACCAACCCCGCTAATCTGTTCGATCGTCTGGCAGCTAGCTGCTCGGCCAATCCGCAGTGTCAACCCGACGCAGCCCGCACCGAGGCCATTGTCAAGGGTATGTGTGGATCAGTGCTGAGCAGCGCCGCCATGCTGGTGCAATGAGAATGTCTGGTGATTCAGGACTAAGCGAGAGGATTACAAATCATGTCTAAACGTAAAAAACATCTACATCCGGACGCTCCCCTGTTGCATCAGGATCATTCACGTCCGGTAACACGTCGTGACTTCCTGCGTCAGGGATTTATATCCGGGACCGGCATGGTGATGGGCGGTTCCCTGCTCGGAGTGCTGACCAATCCGCGCATGGCCAGTGCCTTATCGCTGGATCTGGACAATCCCGGTGGGAATGGTCTCGCTCAGCAGATCGCGTGTGCCCTGGGCGGTGCGGGCAACGGCAAAATACCCTTTATCTGCTTCGACCTGGCCGGTGGCGCCAATTTAGCAGGTTCCAACGTTCTGGCCGGCAGAAGTACACCGCTGGATACGCTCTCTACCTCTGGCTACAGTAAACTCGGCCTGCCGGGCGACATGATTCCTGGTATTCCTGAAACCACGCCTACGGCAACCAGTAACGGCGACCATACCGATACCACGCTGGGCCTGCCGTTCCACTCCGACAGCTCCATACTGCGCGGCATACTGGAAAAAATAAACATTGTCGGTACTGCGCCGAATATCAACGGTGCTGTGATTCCGGCACGATCCGATAACGATACCGGCAACAACCCGCACAACCCGATGTACGGTATCGCCAAGGCCGGTATCAATCCGCAGAGTGGCGAGCAAGAAGGTGCGACGGGCAGTGTGGTTACCCTGATAGGTTCACGTAACTCCGATTCCGGTGGTAACTCCATGGCGCCGGCAATGATGATCGATCCGGAAATACGGCCCACCAAGGTCGATCGTCCCACCGATGTCACCGGTATGGTGGATACCGGGAATCTTACCGGTATCCTGAATGATCCGGCCGACGTGACGGCTGTGATGGAATCTGTGGTTCGGCTCAGCGATAACAAGCTGATAAATGTCGATACGAAGCTCGCCAACGATACCGAAGTGAAAAACCTGACTCGTTGCGGCTATCTCAAGGCGGCTGATCTTGCCGAGCGTTTTGCTGGTGTGAATATCGATCCAAGCGAGGATGGCGAGATCGTTGATGGTGTTGATCCCGGCGTCAGTCGCCCCGGTATTTTCACGCCGGCCGAATTTAACGGCGAAGGTGAGTTTCGAAAGACAGCCTCGGTGATGAAAATGGTGATCGATGGCTATGCTGGTGCAGGAACCATTAGCATGGGCGGCTTCGATTACCACACTGGTGACCGGGAGACCGGCGAGCGGCGCGATTTGCGTGCCGGCCGCTGTATGGGTGCCTGCCTCGAATATGCCGCCCGACGTGGTGTGCCTTTGATGATGTACGTTTTCAGTGACGGTTCGGTAGCCAGTAATGGTACGATCGATAACTCCGCCGATGGTCGTGGCAAGGGTGTATGGACGGGTGACAATTCTTCAACAGCCTGTTCGTTCATCCTGGTGTATAACCCCAATGGCCCTGTCACCCCTCTGCGTCAGCAGATTGGTTATTTCCGTGCCGACGGTTCGGTTGAGACAGCCTCCAGCCCGGCGGCCAATAATGTCAATCTGCTGGTGGAGACGGTCATACTCAACTATATGGCTTTAAACGGTGATATCGGTTTGTTCCCGGGTCTTTTCACGGGCTTAGGCGCCAACCCGAGTGCGGCATTGCTGGATAGTTTGACGGCATTCGGGACTCTCACTTAGGGAATATGGAAAAAAGGGGGGCAGCATTAAAGCTGCCCCCCTTTTATATTTAATCTGTCCGCTTTTTCTCCTTTTTTACCCGTTTTTAATGTCCGGTTCGCGCAATAACCGATGCCTCCACCCGTTCAGCACCGGCATTTTTCAATGTACGGGCAAGTTCGTTAAGTGTCGCCCCGGTTGTCATCACGTCGTCGATCAACAGCACCCGATGTCCCTCCAGGCGTCTGGGTACCGAAAAAGCGTTGCGCACATTCCCCTTGCGTGCACGGGCAGGCAGATCAGACTGGGCAGATGTCGCCTTGTGGCGCTGGCAGCAACCCGGGGCCAGCTGATAACCTTTTTCCGACAGCGAACGAGCAATCTCCAGTGCCTGGTTGTAGCCGCGTTCTGCCAGGCGTTTTCGATGCAGCGGCACAGGTAGTACGATTGTCGTCCCCTTCACGTGGTCTTCCGACAGCTTGCTGACGAGCAATTCACCGAGCAAACGGGCGGCAGCAAGATCCTGGCCAAACTTCAGATCCTGAATCCAGCGGTCGACAGGCGGCTGATAATCAAACAGGGCCGTGCATCTGTCAACTGAAGGCTGCCTATTTAAACAGTTAAAACAGATAGTAATGTCAGCGTCCAGGGGCAGTGGCAGGGCGCAACGGCTGCAGCTATGAACGAGCCAGGGAAGCTCTGCCAAGCATGCCGGACACAGTTCCAGGTTGGGTAGACCCGTTACGCGACACAGTCTGCAGGTGGAAGGAAAGAGTATATTTTGAAGTGTTTTTAGCCAGTTGTTAACCATTGCTAACCATCCTTGGTTGACAGAGGGGTATACTAACCGCATATTGTAGAAAACAGTTTTATTGTAACTGATTGAAGTATATCTCTGAATCCATATTTTCCGGCCTGATTATCCTGCCAGCACCAACGCTGTCGGGATCGGGCCGGCCGATTCTGAATTCAACCCGCCTTTGTCATAATGGATGGAACGAACTGGAGCTACCGGTACCGAGTCATGAGCCAGACAGTCATTGATAATCCTTCCGGGGTGCACAAAAGTCCGCTGCGCTTCGACTGGCAGAAAGCTGAAATTGAGGGCTTGTTTGAACTGCCATTCAACGATCTCATGTATCGTGCCCAGCAGGTACATCGCGAACATTTCGATGCCAACGAAGTCCAGGTCAGTACCCTGTTGAGCATAAAAACGGGTGGATGTCCGGAGGATTGTGCCTACTGCCCGCAGAGTGTTCATCACGAGTCTGCCCTGGAGCCGGAAAGTCTCATGGCTATCGAGGCCGTGGTTGATGCCGCCAGAGCGGCCAGGCAGGCGGGAGCCAGTCGCTTCTGTATGGGGGCCGCCTGGCGTAATCCACGCGGGCGTAACTTCGAGCGTGTGCTGGAAATGGTGAAACGTGTGCGGGCAGAAGGGCTGGAGACCTGCGTGACGCTCGGTATGCTGGACGAGCAGCAGACCCGGCGTCTTAAAGATGCGGGGTTGGACTATTACAACCATAACCTGGATACATCACCGGAGTTTTACGGTGACATCATCAGTACCCGGAACTACCAGGACCGCCTCGATACGATTCAACGCGTGCGTGATGCCGGTATTAATGTCTGTTGCGGTGGCATTGTCGGCATGGGGGAAGCGCGCGCCGATCGAGTCTCGCTGATGCAGCAACTGGCCGGACAGAAGCCGCACCCGGAGAGCGTGCCGGTCAACCTGCTGGTAAGGGTGGAAGGTACACCGCTCGCCGATCAGGGCGATCTGGATGCGTTTGAATTTGTGCGGACCATTGCCGTGGCACGCATACTGATGCCGCAATCCCGCGTGCGTTTGTCGGCGGGTCGCGAACAGATGAATGATGAGTTGCAGGCGCTGTGTTTCCTCGCCGGTGCCAACTCGATATTCTATGGGGAGAAATTGCTCACCACGCCCAATCCGGAAGCCGATCAGGACAGGCAGTTGTTCGAGCGCCTGGGGCTGCGGCCTGCCTGAAATTTCATGCAGAATCTTGCCGCGGCGCTATCCGAGCGTAAACAGCAACAGCTTTATCGCACACGCCAGACACTGGACGGTCCGCAGGATGTTGTTGTTCGCATTGATGGTCGTGAATATCTGTCATTTTGCAGTAATGATTACCTGGGTCTTGCCAATCATCCGCTCTTGATCGAGGCCTTCAAACAGGGCATCGAGCGTTTCGGTGTCGGCAGTGGCGCCGCGCACCTTATTACCGGCCACAGCTATGCCCACCAGGCCCTGGAGGAAGAACTGGCCGCGTTTGTCGGTCGACCCAGGGCGTTGCTTTTTTCGACTGGTTACATGGCTAACCTGGGCGTTGTGTCTGCGTTGATGGGAAGAGGCGGCAAGGTGTTTGAGGATCGATTAAACCATGCCTCCCTGATTGATGCAGCGTTGTTGAGTGGTGCACGGCTGATTCGTTACGCGCATAAGGATATTGAAAATCTGCACCGTAAAGTGGTGCAGACAGGGATGGCCGGTGAGCGACTGATCGCCAGCGATGGGGTATTCAGCATGGATGGTGATTGTGCGCCGCTTGTCGATCTTGCCGCTGCAGCGGCTGGAGCCGATGCCTGGTTGCTGATAGACGATGCGCACGGGCTTGGGGTGCTCGGCAAGCACGGTTGTGGCTGGTGTGCCGATCAGTTTGCCGAGGTCCCCGGCAATACCATACTGATGGCAACCCTGGGAAAAGCCTTTGGTACCTTTGGGGCATTTGTCGCGGGATCCGACGATCTCATTGAAACACTGATACAGCAGGCGCGTACTTTTGTATATACCACCGCAACTCCGCCAGCGCTTGCCTGGGCAACGCGAACCGCACTACAGCTGGTTCGGGAAGGTGACGCCTTGCGTGAAAAACTGAGTGAACTGGTCCGGTACTTTCGCCGCGGGGCGGCCGAACTTGGTGTGCCGTTGATGCCATCCGAAACACCTATCCAGCCCTTGCCGGTCGGAGACGCCGGTGCGGCGCTGGCATTGAGCGAAGCCTTGCGTGCGCAAGGCATTCTGGTTACCGCGATCAGACCGCCGACCGTTGCAAAAGGCGCAGCCCGTCTGCGTATAACGTTTTCTGCGCGACACGAGCGGGCGCAGCTGGACCGCCTGCTGGAAACCCTGGCGTCCTGTTATGGTAAAGCGTCCTTTGCTGCACGTTGATGTCCAGGGCGATGGGCCTGACCTGGTTCTGTTGCATGGCTGGGGTATGCACAGTGGTGTCTGGTCCAGCTGGGCAAAGCAGCTCTGTCAGAGGTTTCGCTTACACCTGGTCGACCTGCCGGGACATGGTGACAGTCCCTGCCAGGGGCAAGGCGAGCTGGAAGATTGGGCGACAGCCGTGCGCGAAGTGGTGCCGGAGCAGGCCTGGTGGCTGGGTTGGTCGTTAGGTGGCCTGGTTGCGCTGGCGGCAGCGGGCATTCATCCAGGGGCTATCCGTGGATTGACACTGTTGGCGACGACGCCAAGATTTGTCGTGACGGCGGACTGGAAGCAGGCTGTGAATGCACAGGTATTTAATCGGTTCGCCGAACAACTGCAAGCAGATGTTGAACGAACTCTGCTGCGCTTCCTGTCTTTGCAGGTAAAAGGTGCAGAGCACAGTGGTGAAACTTTGCGCTGTCTGCGTTCTGAGTTGAGGAAAAAAGCGCGGCCGGATGGCGAGGCGCTCAGCACAGGTCTCAGGTTCCTGCGGCAAGCCGATATGCGTCATGTGCTGGCGGCTCCCGAAATACCATTGTTCTGGCTGCTGGGCGAGCGGGATACGCTGGTACCCGCCGACGTACGACACGAATTCCCCGCTATTAAGTCAGTGGTCATTTCCGGTGCTGGTCATGCGCCATTCTTGTCGCACCCCGATCAGTGCACCGGGCAGCTGAATTGCTTATTGTTAAAGGAAAAAAGGTACGGGCACCATGCAGCCGGCTGATCAGGTCCCGGATAAAAAGCTGGCTCGCCGCAGTTTTGAATCAGCCGCTGCAGCTTATGACCAGGCCGCCGCTCTGCAGCAGGAAGTTGGGCAACGCCTTTTGCAGCGGCTGGATCTGGTGAAAATGCAACCGGAGCGCATTCTTGATTTGGGATCGGGTACCGGCCAGTGCATTCCCGATCT
Source organism: Thiogranum sp. (assembly GCA_039768325.1). GTDB lineage: Bacteria > Pseudomonadota > Gammaproteobacteria > DSM-19610 > DSM-19610 > Thiogranum. The sequence continues at coordinate 2,337 of JBDNAP010000293.1, read as the reverse complement.
TTTCGCACGTTATAAAAAAGCGCAGGTGGTAGCGTTGGATATCGCCTTTCCCATGCTGGAGCATGCGCGCAAACGTGGCCGCTGGCTGCGCAAGCCGCGTTGTGTCTGTGCTGATGCTGAAAGCCTGCCCTTTGCTGACAGCAGCTTTGATCTGGTATTTTCCAATCTCATGCTGCAATGGTGTGTCGGGCTGGAGGCGGTGTTCGCCGAGTTGCAGCGTGTGTTACGGCCGGGGGGCTTACTGCTGTTTACCAGTTTTGGCCCCGACACCCTGGGTGAGTTGCGCGGCAGCTGGCAGCAGGTGGACGGTTATAGTCACGTTAATGCTTTTCTGGATATGCATGATGTGGGTGATGCGCTGGTGCGCACGCGCTTTGCAGATCCGGTCATGGATGTGGAGCGGATCACGCTTACTTACCCGGATGTCTGGAAGCTCATGCGTGAACTCAAGCAGATTGGTGCGCACAATGTGACCGTGGGAAGGCGCCGTGGCCTGACGGGTAAAATGCGCATGCAGCGTCTTGTCGGGGCGTATGAACATTATCGCAGTAATGGTGTTCTGCCCGCCAGTTATGAAATCGTCAACGGCCATGCCTGGTCAACCAGCCCTGAGTGCGAGCTTTCACTGGAAAGCATAAAAAGATGAAGAACTACGGATACTTTGTGACCGGCACTGACACGGGCGTCGGTAAGACCTGCGTCAGTCTGGGATTGATGCGTGCGTTGCAGCGGCAGGGTCACGTCGTGGTGGGCATGAAGCCGGTGGCGAGCGGCTGTCACCAGACCCCGTGGGGCCTGGTCAATGAGGATGCCCGTCAATTGCAGGCTTGTGCGTCTTTTAACGTTTCTTATCAATATGTTAATCCCTACGCCTTTGAGGCTGGCGTTGCTCCGCATCTGGTCGCGGAGTGCGATGGCGTGTCCATAGAGATTCCGATTATCAAGCATGCCTGTCAGGAACTGACCGCCGAGGCTGACCGCGTGGTGGTGGAAGGTATTGGTGGCTGGCTGGTGCCGATCAGCGAAGAACAGACCATGGCGGATGTGGCGTTTGCCCTCGGCTTTCCCGTGATCCTGGTGGTGGCGATTCGGCTGGGTTGCCTGAACCAGGCGCTGCTCACGGCGGCGGCAATCCAGCGCTCAGGATTGCCACTTGTTGGATGGATCGCCAATCGCATTGATCCTGGGTGTGAGCAACAGGATGGCAATATCACGACATTAACTCAACGTTTGCCGGCACCCTTGCTGGCTGATCTTGCTTACTCGGATGATGCAGTCCGCTTGGAGGAGCAGGCCGGCAGAGTTAATCTGGATTTACTGCCGGCTGGTTAGGGTGTGTTAACAGATTGACGCTATCTGTCGGGCACAGGCCGCAAAAAACCAGCCAATAAGTAAAACAGTAGATAATTGATGATTATTTTCTGTCATAACTAGATTTTATAGCCATACTTTTTAAATTTTTTTGTAACAGTTTTAAAGCTTGCTGTAGCATGCCCTACTCCCCGGGGCTGAGATTTCTTTCAAAAGCCCATGTCAGAACAATGTCAGAACAAGAGATAACGCCTTGGTCGCACGACAGGTTGATGATTTTCAGGGATCCAGCCGGTTTTTGATCCGGCCGAATTGTTCGCTTTCCTGGAGGGGCGTCGTTCGCTTTTATATAGGTATGGTTGCGGTGTCTTTCAGTATCGCCACCGCTTTTGCCCTCCAGGGGGTCTGGCTGATTCTGCCGTTTGCCGGTCTCGAGATGTTGGTTTTAGGAGCGGCTTTGTACATAGTCGCGCGTCGTGGCTGCTGTTGGCAGACGGTACTGATTCATGGCGACCATATCGAGATCGTCAAACACGATCTGAACAGCGACCGGCAGCAGACATTCAAACGCGCCTGGGCGCAGGTAAAACTGGAGCAGGCTCGGATCAAGGGCTATCCGTCGAGGCTGACCATCCGCTCGCACGGTCGGGCTGTCGAAATCGGTAGCTATCTGGCTGATAAAGAAAGGGAAAATCTGGCGCTTGAGCTGCGTCAGGCAATGCTTCTGCCCGGCATAACCGGTCAGGGGTCAATGCTGTACCAGGACGCTGCTGTTTAACTTACATTTAATTACAGAATCACGCAATTGCGAGTTGGAAGGAGAAATGTTGGCATGTTGGTATCAAAACTAAAACGATGGCTGACTGCGCTTACTGGAATAGCGCTGTTGGCTAATGCGGGAGGAGCCGCTGCAGAATGGGGTTTGAATCTGCGACGCGGTGTCACACCGATCAGTCAGCAAGCCTACGACTTGCATATGCTGATCATGTGGATCTGCGTGGCGATTGGTGTGGTGGTATTCGGCGC
>JBDNAP010000292.1:0-3180 GCA_039768325.1 Thiogranum sp. | reverse complement strand
TTGATTGAACGGCTCGATAGACTGCGCGAGGCACTGGCCGAATTGGGCGGCGAGCTTGGGCGGCAGGCCGGACGTAGCCGTGGGCTGGATAACTGTCGCCAGCGCGCAGTGAAACTGCAGAGTGTGCTGGTACTAACCACCCAGACGCCCCCTGAAAACACGATTCACTGGTTTGAGACCTGGCGCCAGTCGTTCCGCATTAACCTGACACCGCTGGATGTCGCAGATAACTTCAGCGCACACAGACAGGGCTTGCCCAGTCGCTGGGTGTTTACTTCTGCCACGCTGTCGGTCAATGGCAAGTTCGACCACTTCGCCAAACGCCTGGGACTGGAAGATGCAACCACCCTGAAACTGGACAGCCCGTTTGATTTCCAGAACCACGCCCTGTTCTATGTGCCGGAAGGTCTGCCGGAACCCGCTCACGCGTCGTACACAGACACCATGCTGGATCATGCCGAACAGATTATCCGTGCGTCGCGTGGCCGGTGCTTTGTCCTGTTTACCAGTTATCGGGCATTGAATATTGCCCAGCGCCGGTTGCAGGACAGCTGCGAATTTCCGTTGCTGGTTCAGGGCAATGCGCCACGTAACGAATTGCTGGAACGTTTCCGTGAGCTGGGCAATGCCGTCTTGCTCGGTACCAGCAGTTTCTGGGAGGGTGTGGACGTGCGCGGTGAAGCCCTGTCCTGTGTCATAATCGACAAACTGCCCTTTGCCTCGCCGGGTGATCCCGTCTGGCAGGCGCGCATCGATGCTTTGAAAGAGCGGGGTGGCAACCCGTTTCTTGAGGAACAGCTTCCACACGCCGTGATCACTTTGAAACAGGGTGTAGGCCGCCTGATTCGCGATGTGAACGATCGCGGTGTACTGGTGATTTGTGATCCGCGCCTGGTGGCCAAGAGTTACGGGCGGGTTTTTCTCAACAGCCTGCCGGACATGAAGCGCACGCGTGACTTCAATGAGGTGGTTGCCTTTTTTCAGGCCAGTGATGTCGCTGGATACTAAGGCGTGCGATAGTTAACCGACATAAGCTTGCGGGACCGTCGGCCGCATGGACGCGGCCGTCGAGCGTACAGGGATGTATTCACAACGTGTCCTGCAAGCTTATGTCAGTTAACTTCCGCACTCCTGAGCAATTGGATTATCCACCAATAAATTTACCGGGAAGGGCGCGCTAAGGGTGCGAAGGATTCAGTTATTGTGAAATCGAAAACGCCTACTATAAAGAGCCTGCCAGTCAGCTTTATCCGTCGAACGACCAGCAGGCTTTTAATTCGCGACCTTAACGTCCGGCGGGGTTAAATTCATCGATGGTACGCATACTCGCCATTGAAACCGCCACTGAAGCCTGTTCAGTGGCGCTGCTGCTGGAAGATGAAGTCCGGGAGCGTTTCGAAATGGCACCGCGCCAGCACGCGGCCCTGCTGCTGCCTTTTGTCGAATCCTTACTGGCGGCTGCCGATATCGATCTCACCGGATTGGACAGCATAGCCTTCGGTTGTGGACCCGGGTCCTTTACCGGTCTGCGCATTGCGGCCGGTGTGACGCAGGGCCTGGCATTTGGTGCCGATCTCCCGGTTGTACCGGTATCGACCCTGGCGGCTCTGGCGCAGGGAACGGTCAGGCAGCACGGTGCTCGAGCCGTGCTGGCGGCACTGGACGCGCGTATGAAAGAAGTCTACTGGGGTGCGTTCAGGTGCGATGACAGCGGGCTCGTTGATCGGCTGGGCGGGGAGCTGGTCTGTAGCCCGCATCGAGTCGAGGCGCCAACGAAGGATCACTGGGTGGCTGCTGGCAGTGGCTGGGATAGCTATGCCGATGTGCTGGCTACACGGTGTTCCATGGCGTCTGCGGATATTTACCGCAATCAGCAACCCCATGCCGCGGATGTGGCGCGTCTGGCCGCCAGGTCGTTCGCACAGGGCCAGGCCGTAGCGGCCGAACAGGCCATTCCCGTGTACCTGCGGAACAATGTCGCGGACAAGCCCGGACCGAAGGTGTGACATGCAGGACGATGTGCTGGAAAAGGTTGTGAAGATCATCGAGGCCGATCCCCACGCCGGCCTCAGTCTCAAGCTGTATGCACTGGTCAGCACCCTGAGGATGGAGAACAGCGGTTATATGTACATGTTGCGCAAACTGCGCGAGCTGTCGGCCGAGCAGCGCGAGCTTGCCTATGGGCTCATGGAACTGATGGCCCGCGACGGCAATCGGGGCGAGTCGTGGGAGGCTGCGGTGCAGGTCATGGACCGGGCCATCAGGGGCGCTTGAGCGCTATTTCCATGTCGATGACCTGAGTTTACGCCTTGCAGTCGGGGGGCCGGGGACTTATTGTCCTGTCCTGATTTTCGCGATATTGCCATGCTTATGAAAGCGCCTGAACTCCTTGCACCGGCGGGCACCCTCCGCAACCTGCGTTATGCCATCGCCTTCGGTGCCGATGCTGTGTATGCGGGGATGCCCCGCTACAGCCTGCGCGTGCGTAACAACGATTTCAACCGTATTGAAAATCTGGCTACCGGTATTGAAGACGCGCACGCAGAGGGCAAGGCATTCTTCATGGCCACCAATGTATTGCCGCACAACAGCAAGGTAAAGACCTTTCTCGACGACATGGAACCCATCATTGAGTTGGGGCCCGACGCGCTTATCATGGCGGATCCGGGCTTGATCATGATGGTTCAGGAGCGCTGGCCCGAATTGCCGATACACCTGTCAGTGCAGGCAAACACCATGAACTACGCCAGTGTAAAGTTCTGGCAGCGGGTGGGTATCAGGCGGATCATACTGTCACGTGAACTGTCGTTGGACCAGGTCGAGGAGATTCGCCAGGCCTGCCCCGACATCGAACTCGAGGTGTTCGTGCACGGTGCCTTGTGTATCGCCTACTCGGGACGTTGTCTGCTTTCCGGCTATTTCAATCACCGGGATGCCAACCAGGGCAGCTGCACCAATTCCTGCCGCTGGGACTACAGGGTCAAGGGCGCCAGCGAGGATGTCAGTGGTGATATCCGCTCAGCTGATGTTCACCTGATCGAAGAAGCCAACCGTCCCGGCGAATTGATGCCCATCGAGGAGGATGAGCAGGGTACCTATATCATGAACTCCAAGGATTTGCGTGCCGTGGAACACGTGGAGCGTCTGGTAAAAATCGGCGTGGACAGTTTAAAGATCGAG
>JBDNAP010000291.1:0-10908 GCA_039768325.1 Thiogranum sp. | reverse complement strand
GTTTGCTGCCCCGGCTCGCTACCAGCGTCCCGTGCCACCGCCGGCTTTCAATCCCCGTGCGGTGATGCAGCACCCAGCGGCCCGGCTGGCACAGTACCGGCCGGTGACGCCAGCGCCGCAGTGGACGCGTGCGCCACGGCCACCCGCTGCCCTGGCCCGCTACCAGCGTCCTATGCCACCGCCGGCTTTCAATCCCCGTGGGATGAGACAGCACCCATCAGCCCGGTTGGCGCAGTACCGGCCACCGATGCCAGCGCAGTTGTGGGCGCGTGCGCCACGGCAGTTTGCTGCCCCGGCTCGCTACCAGCGTCCCGTGCCACCGCCGGCTTTCAATCCCCGTGCGGTGATGCAGCACCCAGCGGCCCGGCTGGCGCAGTACCGGCCACTGACGCCAGCGCCTGCACCGATGTGGGCCGGCGCAGCACAGCCGTTACCGTCGTCTCCTGCTGATACCGACAAGCTGCAGGCGCAGAAGGGCGCAAGCGATGATAGGGTCAATGCCGGTGACACAGCCGAGTTGGCGGCCTTTGAATCATCCCCCCTGGATACATCCACGCTGTCGGCACAGAATGGCGCAAGTGATGACCTGGGGCAGGCCGGTGCATCAGCCGGGCTGGTGGAGGAGCCGGTTGCAGACGTACCCCCGCTGCTGGCACGTCCCACCTGGATGAATGGAGTCTCTGACGGGTCTTAGCTCTTCGCCGTGAAGGTGAGTCGTCAGTGCCAACTGGATCGCTGATTGCCGTGAGTGACCAGACGCATCCATGAGCTGACTGCACCTGTGGGCGGCAAGGTCAAATTGACAATGCTCCGTAAATGAACACCCCATCAGCCCCGGCTGGTGGGGTGTTCTCGTTTGGGTCTGTACGGGCCATGGCATGATGGCGTTGATAGCGCAAATGGTACGTCAGCATTCACCTGCCATGCTGTTCGCTCAAGGTGAGGGGGCCGGGTCCACGCGGTGGATACTGCCAGCCGGTCGATGGTAACTACAATGCGGCTATTTTTTGCAGCTGTTCTTCAAGCTGCCTGATGGCCGCATCGAGATCTTCGGCTTTTTTCTTTTCTTTATCTACCACTGCGGGCGGCGCTTTTTGCACAAAGTCGGGGTTGCCCAGTTTTTTCCTGATGCCTTCCCGTTCATTGCACTTCCTGTCCAGATCCTTGTTGAGACGTGCCTGTTCCGCCGCCTTGTCGATCAGGCCGGCCATCGGAATAAGCAGTTTCATTTCGCCAACCAGTGCCGTGGCTGATTCCGGCGCTTCCCCGCTTTCCAACCATTCGATGGATGCCACACGTCCGAGCGACCTGACATAGTGCTGATTCGCCTGCAGGCGCTGCCGGTCCTTTTCGCTGCCGTTCTGTAACAGTACCGGCAGCGGTTTGCGTGGATCGATACCCATGCCACTGCGAATTTTGCGTACCCCCAGCACGAACTGTTTGACCCACTCCATTTCATCCACGGCGGCCTGGTCAATGCGTGATTCATCGGGCTGCGGATAGGCTTGGTGGGTAATTGTTTCACCGTTTGCACCGGACAGCGGGGCGACCCGTTGCCAGATTTCCTCGGTGATGAACGGAATAATGGGGTGGGCCAGTCGAAGCACCGTTTCCAGAACGCGGACCAGCGTTTGACGTGTGCCACGCAGGGCGGCGGCACCGGCATCCGGGTTGCTCAGAACCGGTTTGGATAATTCCAGATACCAGTCACAGTACTCATCCCAGATGAAGGAGTAGATACCTTGTGCGGCCCGATCCAGGCGGTACTGCTGCGTGTTGTCGATCACCTGTTGCGAGCTGTTCTGCAACAGCGAAAGAATCCAGCGGTCCGCACCACTCAATTCGATCTCGCCACCTTGCTGGCCACAATCCTGACCCTCGGTGTTCATCAGCACATAACGTGCGGCGTTCCACAGTTTGTTGCAGAAATTACGATAGCCCTCGATCCGGTTCAGATCAAAATTGATATCGCGGCCGGTTGAAGCCATCGCGGCAAAAGTAAAACGCAGGGCATCGGTACCAAAGGATGGAATACCGCCGGGGAAATCCTTGCGGGTCTGCTGCGCAATCTTTTCCGCCAGGTGCGGTTGCATCATGCTGCCGGTGCGCTTCTCGACCAGCACTTCCAGATCAATGCCGTCAATCAAGTCGATGGGGTCCAGCACGTTACCCTTGGACTTGGACATTTTGTGTCCGTGCGCATCGCGTACCAGGCCGTGTATATAAACTTCACGGAAGGGAACATCGTCCATGAATTTCAGCCCCATCATGATCATGCGTGCGACCCAGAAGAAAATGATGTCAAAGCCGGTAACCAGCACGCTGGTGGGATAAAAGGTTTTGACACGATCGGTCTGTTCAGGCCAACCCAGTGTACTGAACGGCCACAGGGCGGAACTGAACCAGGTGTCGAGCACATCGTCATCCTGGCGCAGTTCGACATCGTCGCCCAGGCTGTGTTGTTCCCGGACGTCGCGCACAGAACGTCCGACATAGACGTTACCCTGTTCGTCGTACCATGCCGGGATGCGGTGGCCCCACCAGATCTGGCGCGAGATACACCAGTCCTGGATATTGCGCATCCAGTCAAAATAGGTGTTTTTCCAGTTATCCGGCACGAAGCGGATGTCACCGTTCTCGACGGCCTCGATGGCGGGCTCGGCCAGCGGCTGAATCTTCACGTACCACTGATCGGTGAGGAACGGTTCAACCACGGAAGCGGAGCGGTCACCGCGCGGTACCACAAGTTTGTGGTCTTCAATCTTTTCCAGCAGGTCCAGGCTTTGCAGGTCATTGACGATCTGTTTGCGCGCCTGGTAGCGGTCCATTCCGACATAGGTGTTCGGCAGCAGATCACCTTCTTCCGCTGTGTTGTCGCGTACCGCGGCATCGATGGTGAATACATTGATCAATCCGCCGTGGGGCTGGTCGGCGATGGCTTTTTCATCGCGGTGGCCTAACCAGACCTGGTAGTCGTTGAAATCGTGCGCCGGGGTGATTTTGACGCAGCCGGTGCCGAATTCGGGGTCGACATACTCGTCGGCGATGATCGGGATCCTGCGCCCGGTGAGCGGCAGTTCCACAAACTCGCCGAGCAGATGTTTATAACGTTCGTCACCGGGGTGGACCGCAACCGCACAGTCACCCAGCATGGTTTCCGGGCGGGTGGTCGCCACCACCAGCGTGCCGGTTCCATTGGTAAGCGGGTAACGCATGTGCCAGAGGTGGCCGTTTTCCTCCTGCGACAGCACCTCCAGGTCGGATATCGCCGTGTGCAGCACCGGGTCCCAGTTAACCAGGCGTTTGCCGCGGTAGATCAGGCCCTCTTCATAAAGACGGATGAAGACTTCCCTGACCGCGTCGGACAGGCCGTCGTCCATGGTGAAGCGTTCGTGCGCCCAGTCCAGCGAAGATCCCATGCGGCGTAACTGTTGTGTGATGGTGCCACCGGAGGTTTTCTTCCAGTCCCAGACCCGTCCGATAAAGGCATCGCGGCCCAGGTCGTGACGGGTTTTGCCCTCGGCCTCCAGCTGACGTTCAACGACCATCTGGGTGGCGATCCCGGCGTGGTCGCTGCCCGCCTGCCACAGCGTGTTATGGCCGCGCATGCGATGGAAACGGATCAGCGCGTCCATCAGTGTGTCCTGAAAGGCGTGGCCCATGTGCAGGCTGCCGGTCACATTCGGCGGCGGTATCATGATGCAATAGGGCTCGCCTTCGCCGGACGGACTGAAATAGCCCTTGTCTTCCCAGGTCTGGTACCAGTGTTGTTCGATTTTGTGGGGGTCGTAGGTTTTTTCCATGGAAATCAGATGTATTGATAATATTCAATAGGCGCGAGCGGCGATTATACCGCAGCGGCGCGGGCAGCGAAGGGTCAAAAACGGAGGGTGTGAGAAATCCGGCCTAGCGTTGTGCCTGTTTGGCGATTCTGGCCAGCAGGTCCGGCAGAGCCAGTTGCAGGTGGGTACGAATATCCTCGGCCATTTTCGATGCGCTTTGCTCGGTGGCTTCCCTGATCAGCCTGGAAAACTCTTCTTTCAGGAGCGATTCGAATTTCCAGGCCGCCAGCTTCTGCAGATCCTCGGTGATGTCATCCAGTACCTGCTGGATCGTCTCTTCACGGAGTAGCTCGCCGATCTGTTCGTGATCCGTCAGGTCCGCCGGAGGCGGACCCGCTTGGTTGGCGAGTTCGTCTGCGTTGACGGCATTCTGCAATACCGGTATTCCATTCTCATCGAGTTTGATCTGTTGCGGGGCCATCAGGTCTTGATCTCATGTGTTCGCAGCGGATAACCGCGATCTTTATAGAAACTGTAGCGGCTGCGGCCCTGTTGGCGGATCGCGGCGTTCTGATTGACCAGTTCGGCGACCCGCTCAAAGCGGCTGAAAAACAGCGGTACCTCTGCTGCCAGATTGATCAGCACCTGGCTGCTGGCATCGGGTTCGGCATCGTGGGCGAGTAATACCGGGGGCGGGTTGTGTTGCGCAGCCCGGTAAATCGCGTGTGGCACGAAACTGTTCTGCCGGAAGGTCCACAACAGGTCATCCAGCTGGCGGGTCTGTTCGTCCGATTCGGTATGAATAAATACCCGGTTACCAAGTCGATAAGCCTTGTCCGCCAGGCGGCAGGCGAAGCTCGCGAGCATGTGTGCAGAGTTGTCCTGTAACAGGTAAAAATCAACCTGCGTCACGGGCGCGTTCCGTCAGGAATTGCATCAGCAAGGGCACCGGACGCCCGCTTGCGCCCTTGGCCTTGCCCGACTTCCAGGCAACACCGGCGATGTCCAGGTGGGCCCAGCGGTAGTCCTTGGTGAAGCGGGCCAGGAAACAGGCGGCGGTAATCGTGCCGGCACTGCGCCCACCGATATTGGCCATATCGGCAAAGTTGCTGGAAAGCTGTTCGTCGTACTCCGTCCACAGGGGCAATTGCCAGGCGCGGTCACCGGAGGTCTGGCCGGCGGCCAGCAGTTCATCGACAAGCGCCTGGTCGTTACCCAGCAGTCCCGCCGCCTGTTCGCCCAGGGCAACCACACAGGCGCCGGTGAGGGTGGCGATATCCACCACCACGTCGGGATCGAATTTTTCAGCGTACGTCAGGGCATCACACAGGATCAGGCGGCCCTCGGCGTCGGTGTTGAGAACTTCTATGGTTTGTCCGCTCATGCTGGTGACGATATCGCCGGGTTTGCTGGCGTCGCCATCGGGCAGGTTTTCGGTGGCGGGAACAATGCCGACCAGGTTGATGGGCAGGGCCAGTTCAGCAACCGCTGAGACGGTTCCGAATACACTGGCTGCACCGCACATATCAAACTTCATTTCATCCATCGCGGCGCCGGGTTTGATGGATATGCCGCCCGAGTCGAAGGTGACACCCTTGCCCACCAGGACTACGGGATTTTCGCTCGTCGCACTGCCCTTGTACTGCAGTACTATCAGCTTGGCAGGCTGGCGGCTGCCGCGCGATACCGACAGCAGGGCACCCATACCCAGTTTTGTCATATCCTTTTCTTCCAGGATCTGGACTTTCAGTGCCGGGTGGGCTTTTTTCAGCGCCCTGGCCTGGGCGGCGAGGTCGCTGGGGGTGCACAGATTACCCGGCCGGTTGCCGAGCACGCGTGCCAGGTCGACACCGTTGGCAATCGCCGTGCCGCGCTTTACACCTTGCCGGGCGGTGCTTGCCGCGTCTCGATCGCTGACGATAAGTGACAGTTTGCGTAATGGGTGTTTGGGTGGTTTCGCCTCGCTCTTGAGTTCGTCAAAGCGATAAACCGCATCGCGGCTGGCTTCAACGATGCGCTGCGTTTTCCAGGCCAGATCGCGGTCGGTAACCACCAGCTCGGTGAGGCAGCAAAGGGCATCGGTGACCGCGCTGGCGTGCAGGGCTTTGGCGGCGGCCGAGACGATGTCGGTGAAAGCCTGCGGTGAAAGTTTTTTGTCTTTACCGCAGCCCACCACCAGAATCCGGGCGGCCTCAACGTGGCCCTTGGGACTGTGAATCAGGGTGGTCTTGCCGCAGCCGGTATCAATGTCACCGTGTTTCAGGAGTTCACGCAGTTGGCCGCGGCTGGCTTTGTCGAGGCGTTCCGCGGCGGCGGAAAGACGGCGGGGGGCTGAGATAGCGACGACGACACAGGCGCTGCGCAATTTGTCGGGATCACCGGTTTTGACATTGAAATCCATTGTGTGTTCCTCCCTTGCTGGTAGAGTTAGTGTACTGGATGCCTTACCTGCGCCCAAACTTTTTAGAATAAAACCATGTCTTCGGTCCTACGCCGCTACCTGAGTCGGGAATTACTGCTGTACTGGCTGGTCATCACACTGGTGTTATGGCTGATACTGGTAGCGGCGCGGCTGTCCCTCTACCTCGGACAGGCGGCCAGCGGTCAGTTGCCAGCGGCGCTGGTGTTGTGGCTGTTGGGCCTGAAGTCGGTCGCTTTCCTGGTCTTTCTGTTGCCCCTGACGCTGTTTCTGGCGCTATTGTGGCTGCTCGGACGGTTTAACCGCGATTACGAGTCGCTGGCCCTGGCTGCCAGTGGTGTGGGCCCGTCGCAACTGTATCGGGCTATCGCGCTACCGGTCCTGGCGGCGACCCTGCTGGTGGCGGTATTGAGCTGGTACCTGGTGCCGCGCACAGCGCAACAGGGTTACCAGCTACGCAGCCAGGCCGAGCAGCATGTGGATATTGACGCGCTGGCACCCGGGCGTTTCCATGAGCTGCGCGGCGGGCAATGGCTGGTGTTCGCACAGCGTGCCGGGCGCGAAGCCGGCACGCTGGAGGCCGTGTTTGTGCACGTTCGTCATCCCCAGCGTCCGCAGGTGCTGGTGGCGGAGAGTGTCGGGGTCGAGGGGCGCGGTGCAGCGGGCGACAGGTTTCTGGTATTGCGCAATGGCTACCGTTACGACGGGGTACCCGGGCAGGCCGATTACCGTGTACTCAACTATGAGGAATACGCGGTGAGAATTCGCGCAGCGTCGGCCGAACCTGCTAAGAAATGGGACGCGGTCGCTACCCGTCTGCTATGGGGGGATCCTGACCTGCAAGCCCGTGCCGAGTGGCAGATGCGCCTCGCGCGGCCGTTCACAGTAGTGGTGCTGGCGCTGATAGCCGTCCCCCTGGCGCGATTCCGGCCTGCCATGAGTCGCTTTTATCCGCTGTGGACGGGGGTGCTGGTTTTTACACTTTATTTCAACCTGCTCGGCACCGGGCAGTTGTGGATTGAGCAAGGCCGGATACCGGGATGGCTGGGTCTGTGGTGGGTGCACGGACTGCTGCTCGGCCTGCTGGCTGGCTGGGCTGGCATCAGGCGCTGGTCCCGGCGGCTGGCAGCATGAATCGTCTGGACCTGTACATCGGCAGGACTGTCTTGCTGAACACGCTGCTCACCTGGCTGGTGGTGATCGCGCTGGAGGGTGTGTTTGCGTTCCTGGGGGAAATCGGCGACATCGGGCGGGGCGGCTATGAGTTGGGCGATGCCATGCTGTTTGTTCTGCTGATCCTGCCTGGCCGTGCCTATCAGTCGTTTCCCATGGCGGCATTGATCGGTTCGCTGCTGGGCTTGGGGGGGCTGGCCGCACAGGCCGAGCTGAATGCTTTTCGATTGGCGGGCTGTTCGCCGACGCGATTGACACGCGCAGTAATACAGACAGGTCTGGTGATGCTGGTCGCGGTTGTCTTCATGGGGGAAGGCTGGGCGCCGGTTTCCCGGCAGCTCGCCAGGCAACTGCGGACCTCGGCGATTTTCGATGAAGTCAGCGTACAGCGGGATTCGGGATTCTGGGTGCACGACGGACAGCGCCTGATTCAGATCGGTCAGAGCGAAGCCGATGGCAGCCTGAGCCGGCTGGTGGTGTTTGAAATCGATGCAACACCCAGGCTGGTCTCCGCGGCGACGGCATCACGAGCCCGCTATCAACAGGGCCAGTGGTTTCTCGAAGACCTTCGGGTCAGTCATTTCACGGAGCAAAGCGTCAATGTGCACAGCAGTGAACGGGCAGCCTGGCCGACCTTGATGGATCCGCGCCTGGCGCGGTTGCTGACACGGGACCCGCAAACCTTGTCCTTGCCGGAGTTAAACGAGTACATTGATTACCTCCTGGCAAACGGTACCGATGTTTCTTCTTACCGCTTGAACTACTGGCAACGCTGGACGGCACCGCTGGCGGCGATCGCCATGCTCTTGCTGTCGGTCAGCTTTGTGCTGGGGCCACTGGGTCAACAGAGTAGCGGTCAGCGTATTCTGTTGGGTGTCGTGCTCGGTCTGGTCTTCAAGCTGCTCAATGACATCACTGCACACGCAGGACTGGTGTACGGCATGCCGGCCTGGCTGAGTGCATTGCTGCCATCTTCCGCCGTGTTCGCCGCCGGCCTGTGGCTGTTGCGACGCAGCCGCTGAAGATCAAAGCTTCTGTACCATAAAGATCGAAGCTTATCGTGGGTGCGGATTTGCATTCAGTCGCACAATCCGGGTTTCCGAATAGCGGTCGTGCCAGGTAAGTTTCTGCTTGTCGACAAGCATCCATACATAGCCCAGGCCGAACAGCAAAGCGGCCGGCATGGCAACGATAAAACGCAACAGGCACTGCGACCAGCTAATCGGGCCCTGCCTGAGGTTGTGCAGCTGTAATTTCCAGCTGCGCATGCCCAGCGTCTGGCCGCCGTGCATCCAGAACCAGGCGTAGAAAAAAAAGCTGATAAACAACAGGTAGGTGGTTAACAGCGGGTTGTTTGCCTCGATCGCCTCGCCGCCCGTCAGGGGCAGCAGAATCGCAACTGCGATAAACCAGACGGCCAGCAGTAACAGGGAGTCATAAAACAGCGCGGCAAGCCGTAGCCACAGGCTGGCGGGTTTGGGTGGGTTGTGGGTGTCAGACATGTTTAATCATCAAGTGAAAACCGTCAGCGGCAGTGCACCGTATACGGCCGGGTGTGATGGCCGGCTGATAGCCCGGGCTTTGCACTGGTCCGCCGCAATCCTGGTCCATCCGCTGCTTGCGTGATATTGTATAACATACTGTTTTATACGGCGCTCCCTGCGGGAATCGAATCCCTGTTACCGGCGTGGGAAGGCAAAATAACTGTCTTTCTGCGTGCTTCGGTGTCTATCTAAGTATCTGAATCCTTGAAGTAATGGCTACTTACGTCCACACTTGTCTATGGTCGTATTTAATTATTTTTTCCGGATAAATTTCGGATGAAGATAAGTACCCTGAATCACCGCAAGCAATTGAGACCAGGAGGGCACCGCTACTGGCGGGTATCCCCGTCCAGGTTGTCGCGGAGAACTGCGGAACATCTGTTCGCATGATCGAAGAGCACTACGGCAGTTTCATACCGAAGGACCGGCGGGCGATGCTCAAGCGGGTAGCGCTGCTATGACGCGCGCTGTAGATACGGACGATTTATTAGCCGCCTATTCTGGCGGCGATGTGGATGCTGTTCGCAGAGTATTAGAGGCATTTTTATCGGGTGACACCGAAGAGCCGATTAAAGGACATGTCCAGATCTTTATAAGAAAATCGATTAAGAAAATAGTAGAGAATATAGAAGCCGGGAAAAAGCCGAATGCAGACCGGGCATTTGGGCTGAAGCGGGAAAATCGCAGGCCGGCTAATACGTCTGTGGGAGATCATGATATCGCAGTGGATGTGCAGAAGTTGCGGGATGCCGGAGAGAAAAAGAGCTACGCCATAGCAGTGGTGAGCGATAAGTATTGTCTCAGCACCGAATCGATCGAGAGAATATATAAAAAAGAGAAAGCGCATGCTGTTCAGGCGCTAAAACTATCTCGGGAAGCCGAGCAGTGTGAAGCCTGGATACTGGTTGAAACATTGTGGCGGGACGGGCTCAGCGAGGACGAGCTGCTGTTGGAAGTGATCCTTCGACATGAGCGCAGTCTGCTCGGCAAGCCGCGTCTCTTCCTGGAAACTTCGCGTTAACCGGCTTCACCGCGTGGTGTGATCGGCCGAGGGGGGTGCTGCTAACATCACCGGCATCAGCTCGTCGCTATAGATACCTTCCCAGAACTCCTCTAAAGCCAACAAATGAACCACAGGTCTGAATTTGCCGGACGGATGCCGTCCGTCAGATAAAACCTGTCATATCTCTGTCATATTGAGCGTGTAGGCTGCCTGCGACGGCACTGATAAGAGGTATACCATGTACGCCACCTCAGGCTCGCGGATAAGCGCGGCGAATAACAGGGAATTGGAACTGCTGGATGAAATTGCACTCCTGCAGCGCCGACTTGAAATGAAGACTTTGTATGGTGACTGCTCTTATGAGCGCGCGATCAGCAAACTTTATCAGGGCATGATCAAAAAAAGAAAACAACAGCTCACTGCTCTGCAGGGTTCTTTATACTGAAAGCAGCTTAATCACAGTGTTTCATGTTTCTGTTAAAGCGCCCCCGTCAATGAAGCGCCATACCATCTGATCGATACTTTATCAATGGAACTGGTAGTACTGGGTTGTTAACCACAGAACTTGGAGCATTGATGGAGCGAAAACACTCGGGGTAATGACCGTTGTCGGCCTATTGTGTTGAAAAAACTCGAAAACTGGAAGAAGCCAGATTTTCACCGAAAAACATTCTTTTCCAAAGTACGGCCCAGTGCTCCAGCCAGAGCTGACGTGACATCCGTTGCTGATAAGTCAGGTATTCCATATGCTCCCTCGTATCTGAAAAGATAGAACCTCTCATGTGAGCTTAAAACACAGAGATGGGTTTGCATGTACTGGCCTACAATCTGAAGCGAGTCTGAACATCCTGGGTGCCAGGCCGTTAATGCGCGCGATACAGGGCATAGAGCCTGTATTTTCCGCGTAACACAGGCGTGCTCAGCCCCTCACTGACGTTTTTATGGCCACAACTGACAAACAAACTTCAATAGTCCGGCAAGTCAGGT
>JBDNAP010000290.1:0-6122 GCA_039768325.1 Thiogranum sp. | reverse complement strand
TTGACAAGGACTAAGGCCATTGCCTGCGCCCTGCGCCTTGTAGCGAAACACCACAGGAGCGCTGAACCCGGCATTATCATGTTGAAGGAGTACTAGGCACACCGAAAGCTTATGTCCGCTGACTAACGCACGCAGCAGCAATAGTGTGTTTTCAGCGTTTGCGGCGCGGGGGGGGAATATGCAGTGGCCGCTCGTGTACCGCCAGCGCGGCTTCGTGAAAACTCTCTGACAAGGTTGGATGGGCGAACATCGTCAGTGCAATATCCTCTGCACTGGCGCCCAGTTCCATGGCGATGACAGCCTCCGAAATCAGTTCACCACATTGGTGTCCGAGCATATGCACACCGAGAATACGGTCTGTCACTTCATCGGCCAGCACCTTTATGAATCCTCCGCTCTCTCCAAGCGCACGCGCCCTGCCAGAGGCCGCAAACGGAAACACCCCGCTCCGGTAAGCAACACCAGAGGCCCGCAATGCCTGTTCAGTTTCACCAACCCAGGCCACCTCCGGCATGGTGTATATCACCGACGGAACAGAGCCATAATTCACCGCTGCCGCGTGCCCGGCAATCAGTTCAGCCACCATGACACCTTCCTCGGAACCCTTGTGCGCCAGCATAGGGCCCCGCACCGCATCACCAATGGCGTAAACCCCCGGCAGGTTGGTTCGGCATTGTTCATCGACATGAACAAAACCCCATTCATCCAGCAACAAGGTGGCTTCATCAGCCGCCAGCGCATCGGTATTCGGACGACGGCCGACGGCGACTATCAATCTATCAAAAGTCGCCCGTTGCTCGCCACCATCATTCTGGTAGTGAATATCCACGCTCTGTCCCTCGACCTGGCAATCTGTTACCCGGCTGTTGAGCTGGATATCCAGGCCCTGCCCTTTGAATATCCGCAGCGCCTCTGCGGCAACCTGTTCATCGGTAATGGGCAAAAAAGTGTCCTGCGCTTCCAGGACGGTGACCGTTTCCGCCCCCAGGCGCCGCCACACACTGCCCAGCTCAAGACCAATTACCCCGGCTCCGATAATACCGAGACGTTCCGGCACCGCATGAAAATCGAGTGCTCCTGTCGAATCAACGACTATATCGCCTTGTAATGCAACATGATCGAGCTCCAGCGGCGATGAACCGGGCGCAAGAATGACGTGCCCGGCACTCAAGCTGCGCGGCTTTTCTCTGCCGTTTTCCGTAACCTTGATTTCCTTGCCGCCCTGTAGCTGCCCCCGCCCCTGGATCCAGGAGACCTTGTTGGCTTTGAATAGTTGTTCAATACCTTTTGTCAGCTCCTGCACAATCCTGTCCTTGCGGGCAAGCATGGCGTCCAGATCGAGTTCAACACCCGCGACCCTGACACCATGATCGGACAGCTCATGCCGGGTCTGGACAAATCTTTCCGATGACTCGAGCAGGGCTTTGGAGGGGATACAGCCGACATTGAGACAGGTACCGCCGAGTACCGGTTTACCCCGTGGATTGACCCACTGGTCTATACAGGCGGTGTTCAGGCCCAGCTGGGCACAGCGAATAGCCGCCACATAACCCGCGGGCCCGCCACCAATCACAACCACATCAAATTGATCACTCATCTTTGTTACACACCCAGCAGCATACGGGCAGGATCTTCCAACATCTCTTTAACGGTCACCAGAAACTGTACGGCTTCCCGGCCATCGACCAGCCGGTGATCATAGGACAGGGCAATATTCATCATGGGCCTGATGACCACCTCACCGTTCTCAGCTATCGGACGTTGTTGAATCTTGTGCATCCCCAGAATACCGGACTGGGGGGGATTCAGTATCGGTGTTGATAACAGGGAACCGAATACCCCACCATTGGTAATGGTAAAGGTTCCACCGCTGATCTCTTCCAGACTCAGTGTGCCTTCGCGGGCCTTTTCTGAAAAGTCTCTGATACGCAATTCCATGTCAGCCATGGCCAGCTGGTCGGCGTCACGCAGTATGGGCACCACCAGTCCGCGTGGTGATGACACTGCGATGCCTATATCGAAGAAACCGTGGTAAACAATATCGGTACCATCGATGGAAGCATTCAGTTCGGGGAAACGTTTTAAACCTTCCAGCACGGCATTTACAAAAAAAGACATAAAGCCAAGTTTTACTTCGTAGGTCTTTTCAAACGTCTGCTTGTAACGGCTGCGCAGATCCATCACCGGCTGCATATTGATCTCGTTAAAGGTAGTGAGTATCGCTGCATTCTGTTGCGCATCCAGCAGGCGTTCGGCAATGCGGGCGCGCAGTCGCGTCATCGGTGCACGTTTCTCGGGACGCCTGTCGAGATCGACAACTTGCGCTGACGGTAAAGATCGAGCATTTTCAGCGGCCGGTAGAGGTGCGGATTTAACTTCCGGTTTCGCCTGTTGCTGGAGTGTACGCAGTACATCTTCCTTAAGAATACGGTTGCCGCTGCCGGAACCTCCGATGGAATGCACATTGAGTCCGTGCTCCTCGATCAGGCGGCGCGCTGACGGTGTCGCAAAAGGTTCACCGCTTTTTTCTTCGCCCTCAGTGACGGCAGCCGTCTGTTTTTGTGACACCGATTCGTCGCCGCCGGTAGCCTCACTCAGCTGTCCGATCAGCTGTCCTGATGTAACAACAGCACCCTCCCGTTCGATTATTGCCTCAAGCACGCCGTCTTGCGGTGCGGGCACTTCGAATACAACCTTGTCGGTTTCAATGTCGACTATGGATTCATCGCGTTTTACCGCGTCACCCGGCTTTTTATTCCAGCTGAGAATAGTACCGTCAGAGACAGATTCCGGAAAATCAGGGACTTTAAGTTCGAATTTCATTCTGCTTCCTCTGCAGACTGCAGACCCAGTGCCTGGGCCACCAGAGCATGTTGCTGTTTTAAGTGCAGCCAGGTATAGCCCGCTGCAGGTGCAGCCGATACCGGCCGACCGGCATATTGTAACAATTCCGGTTCCTGCAGCGCTGCTCTCATATGGTGTTGACTGGAGAACCAGGCACCCTGATTCTGCGGCTCTTCCTGGCACCAGATAAATTCTCCGGCCTTGGGATATGACTCGATCATCTGACGCATTTGCGATTCGGGGAAAGGATACAGGCGTTCAATACGGATGATCGCGATGTGCTCCAATGCCTGCTCACGCCGTTTTTCCAGCAGGTCGTAATATACCTTACCACTGCAAAAGACAAGACGTGTCACTCTTTCTTCATCCAATGGATCGATCTCCGCAATCAGTGGCTGGAATTCCCCCGCGGTGAAATCTTCCAGCTCACTGACTGCCAGGCGGTGCCGTAAAAGGCTCTTGGGCGTCATGACGACCAGGGGTTTGCGGCATTTCAACAAGCTCTGCCGGCGCAACAAATGGAATATCTGTGCCGGCGTGGTCGGAACACAGACCTGAATATTCTGCTCGGCACACAGCTGAAGATAGCGCTCGAGCCGGGCCGACGAGTGCTCGGGTCCCTGACCCTCCATACCGTGCGGCAAAAACATAACCAGGCCGCACAGGCGGTTCCATTTCTGTTCGCCCGCACTGATGAACTGGTCAAATACAACCTGCGCATTATTGGCGAAATCACCGAACTGCGCCTCCCAGATCACCAGGGTGTTCGGGTCGGTCGTTGCGTAGCCGTATTCAAAGGCCAGAACCGCCTCTTCCGACAACAAGGAATCAATCACCAGGAAATTGCCCTGGCCTTCGGCAAGGTTCCGTAATGGCACATACATACCAATTTCTTTCTGGTTATGTAATACGGCGTGCCGGTGGAAAAACGTTCCACGCCCACTGTCCTGTCCCGACAGGCGCACACTGTAACCATCCGTTACCAGAGACGCGTAGGCTGTTGTTTCCGCAAAACCCCAGTCGATGGGTAAAGCACCCGCCGCCATTTTGCGCCGGTTATCCATAATCTTGGCGACAGATCCGTTTAACTCAAAACCGTCCGGCAAGCGCTCAAGCCTGTCCCAGAGCTGTCTGATGCGGGTCATGGGAATGGATGTAACCAGGAATGCCGTACAGGCCTGTGCCAGATAAGGCAGCCAGTCCACCGCATAGGGATAGTTCGCCTGTTCCGGATCGACAAGCTCATCGACAACCGAAACTCCGGCATCCAGGCGGGAACGGTAATCCAGCATCATCTGCTCGACCTGCTGTTCATCGCACACGCCCTCCCCCACCAGTTTATCGGCGTACAGCGCTCGCGTGGTCAGATGGTTGCGAATCGCCTTATACATCATGGGCTGGGTTGCCGTCGGTTCATCGGCCTCACTGTGCCCGTGACGCCGGTAACAGACAAGGTCAATAACAACGTCCTTGTGAAAGTTCATGCGGTAATCAAAGGCCAGCTGGGTAACCAGAATCACCGCTTCGGGATCATCACCATTGACGTGAAAAATCGGTGCATTGACCATTTTCGCAATATCAGTGCAATACAGCGTTGAGCGGGCATCCTTCTGGTAACTGGTGGTAAAACCGATCTGGTTGTTAATCACGATGTGCACGGTTCCCTTGGTGGAAAAACCGTGCGATTGCGACATATTGATGGTTTCCATCACCACGCCCTGCCCGGCGAAAGCCGCGTCGCCATGGATCAGTATCGGCACAACCCGATCACCCTCGCTATCACCGTTACGCTGCTGACGGGCGCGTACCGAACCTTCCACGACCGGGTTCACAATCTCCAGATGAGAGGGATTAAACGCGAGAGTGACGTGCACCAGTTCCTGTTCTGTTCGCAGATCGGCTGAAAATCCCTGGTGGTACTTGACATCACCTGAACCGTTCGAGGTCTTCCCCGCCTTGCCTTCAAATTCCTGGAACAGTTCAGCGGCCGTTTTACCGACGATATTTATCAGCACATTCAATCGTCCGCGATGCGCCATGCCGATCACGACTTCCTTAACACCGTGGCTCCCGCCGCGCTGAATCAGCTCATCGAGCAAAGCAATGAGGCTGTCGCCGCCCTCCAGTGAGAAGCGCTTCTGTCCGATGTAACGTGTATGAAGATACCGTTCGAGCCCCTCTGCAGCAGTCAAGCGCGATAGAATTCGCCGCTTTCCCTGCTGGGTAAACGCCGGCTGGCCAGCGGCGTGTTCAAGACGCCGCTGAATCCAGCGCTTTTCAGCGGTCTCGGTGATATGCATGTATTCGCTGCCGGTACTTCCACAATAAATGGCGCGCAAATGTTGCAGTATTTCACGTAGTGGCGCCCTTTCCGTCACTGCCAGGGAACCGGTATCAAAAACGGTATCCAGATCGGCGTCACTCAAACCATGATATTGCAGGTCCAGTTCCGGCAGCTCAGGCGGCGTGCGCAGATTCAGCGGGTCGGTCTGGGCGATCTGATGACCTCGAAATCGGTAGGCATTGATCAGCTGCAGGACCCGCACCTGTTTTTCTTCGTGCCCCCGGCTGCCCGGCACACTGGTCGCAGCCGGTCGCTGACCCACGGTTTGCCGGGTAATGGCACGAAACGTCTGGCGGATGGCGGAATGTATGGTTTCGGCCCCATCGCCATTAATCCTGGGGAGGGTTTCGAAGAATGTCCGCCACTGGCTGGAAAGACGATTCGGATCGGCGAGAAACTGCTCATACAGATCTTCGAGGTAGGCGGCATTATGACCCGCAAGCTGCGAATCGGCCCAGAATTCGTGCAGGCCTTTCAGTTTGAAAATATCGTCCATCAGTGTTCGCTTTAGACAATCCGCATTACAGGCAGTCTGTGTTTCCTAAAACAGGCAATTGTCACGCCAACTCCTATAGTTAGGTGCAATTTCTTACCTTAAGGCTTAGACCATGCAGGCCGGTCGCGCAAGTTAGCGGACCCGCTCGCCAGAAAGCGCTCCAGTATGCCTCGAATTTGACGCTCTCCGGCCTTTTGACAAGTGAAAAGCCGAAATTTCGTCACAGAATTCTCCTCACTGAAATTTGCGCCTGATCGGCAATCGGGAGGCGGGAGGACGAGTTGGTTCTGCCCGTGCTTTGATAACGCGGCCCGCACAGCTTCCTGCTTGACACATTTCTTTTTTGGGTTATTATTCCCATGTGGGTAATTTTCCCACGTTCATTCAGTATCGATGAGAAGAACCGGAATGCAGAAGATCCAGCACTCCATAACGCCA
>JBDNAP010000003.1:0-4212 GCA_039768325.1 Thiogranum sp. | reverse complement strand
TCTGTCAGTTCTCGATACCGGCACTAACCGTTTTTTGGTGCTGGCTGAATTGGGACAACCTATTGCCAGTGAAACAGATGAAGACGGTAACAAGGTGGACGTTTTCAGCTTTAGACAGGGGCAGCATGGTGCGGTCAAAGCGGGAAAAGGACTTGTTTACGGGGCCTTGGCTGTCGGAACATTGGGGGTTTCTGAAATAGTGACCAGTCCGTTAGAGGGAGCTGCCGGAAACGGTGCCCATATGCAAGTCCAGGTGAATTATGACAGCGATAACAAAGTGTCAACTGTGAATACTTTAAAAGATGGGCGCTGGATTCCCGTACAAACCATTGCTGGTAAGTAAATCGTTTAAAAAGCTCTGATCAATCCGTCATCCCAGGTCTGTTCCGGCATCCAGATGCATGATTTTCCTGGATGACTCGCTGCGCTCACCCTGCAGGCCACCCGTTGGCGTTCAACGCGCTGCGCGCTTTTGTCCGACATTCGCCGGATTGACGACACGGGAATGAATCAGAGACACCTTAAAGATTAAAGGGGGCAGTGACAGATAATTGCTCCGCCCCCTTTTTTTATCGCCGCTCATGCATCTTTGCGCATAACATAAAAATTGTTCTGAAAATCGTGTTCGAGCCGGTGAACATCAATGGCATCAAATCCGGCTTTGTGTAACATGTCCTTTGCCAGTTCTTCGCCCCACATGGTCCCCAGCCCGGCACCACCCTGCGCCAGTGATACGGTCATGCAATGCATGGTCGAAATCGTATAGAGAAAAGGTGCGATCGGGTGCTCCAGGTTTTTCTCCAGTTGGCTGGATGCGCGGATATCCTGCATCAGGAAGGTGCCGCCGGTTTTCAGTGTTTTGTGGATGCCATTAAGCACGCCCTGTGGTACGGCCTGATCGTGTACGGCATCGAAGGCGGTGACAAAGTCAAAGCATTCGATTTCGGCGGTGTGCTCAAAGTCGCTCAGGTCGCGTGCTTCAAACTGAATATTGCTCAGCCCCACATTCGCAGCCTGAAGGCGTGCCTCGGCCAATGCATCCGCAGACAGGTCATAGCCGGTGAACTGTGAGTTCGGGTAACAGGACGCCAACTGAAGCAGGACCCGCCCCTTGCCGCAGCCGATATCCAGCACACGAATGCCCGCTTCAAGCTGTGGGACGATATGGCCGATCAGCGGAAGAATGTGTGCATCCAGGCCGGCCAGCACGGTCTGTCCACTGTCTTCCGCCATGACTTCATGAAAACGCGGGTAGTGTTCGTAACCAATGCCGCCACCCTGGCGAAAGCAGTCGACAATCTTATCCTCGACCTGGCCAAGGATGCCGATGTACTGGGCAAACACCGCAATATTGTCCGGCGTTGCACTGCGTGTCAGTAATGCTGCATGACTCCCCGGCAATTCGTATTCATCGGTGTCGGGCAGGTATGTCACGATGCCCCCGGTGACCATGGCGCCCAGCCATTCCCTCACGTAGCGCGGCTCAAGACCGGCATGCGCTGCGACCTGCTCACAACCCGGACTGGCCAGTTCAGCCAGGCTGTCAAACAAGCCGGTACGATGCCCGATGGACACCATTAACGACAACGCGCCCTGGTTGAGCATATCCAGCAAGCGATCGGCAAATTCGTCCGTTGCATTGGCTTCGTCACTGATTGGCATACACACGTTACACATGATGTTCCCTCGCTTTCCTGTTAAACACGGATTGTTACGGTGATAAAGATAGGGCAAAGGTTTTTAGGTAAACAATACAGGAATCGATTTTATTTCATCGATGTAACGCTATGATCCAGCTGTATAAAAAGGTTTGGGCCGGACAGGGCGCCGGGTTTCACCCCACTGTTCGCCGTAGATTCTGACCGGGGGTACAAATAAACAGGCACTCATGGGCTACAATTTATGTTGCTGTTGCGAAACGGATGGGGGGTGGTGATGCCGCGTGATGGGTCGGTTACACGTAACAAGATTATGGATGTCGCGCAGAATATGGTGCTGGATGTGGGCCTGTCGGGCACGTCAGTTGAAAAGGTGATCGACGAAGCAGGCGTCACAAAAGGCACCTTTTTCTACCATTTCAAAACCAAGCACGATCTGGCTGCGTCCCTGATTGAACGCTATGCGGAAGACGACCGGCATCATTATTGCGATGCCATGGAAAAGGCCGAGCAACTGGCCCGCGACCCGCTGCAACAATTACTGATATTTGTCGGGCTCTTTATCGAGAGAACGGACAAACTGGAGGAACCCTTTCCCGGCTGTCTGTATGCCTCTTACTGTTACCAAAGCGGTGCCATCTCTGCGGACATCATGTCGAACATCAAGGACATGATGCACTTCTGGCGTCAACGACTCTGTGAAAAGATCGATGCCATCGTGGCACTCAACCCCCCGCGTATACCCGTCGAGAACTACCAGGTGGCCGACCATCTGCTGACGACCTTCGAGGGGGCCTTTATACTGTCAAAGGTCATGCATGAGCCCAGGCTGGCTTCGCAGCAATTGATACAATGCCGTAACTACATTGAGTTGCTTTTTGCTCCTCAACCCTGATCCCGGCACGAAAAGGGGGCAGCACCCTTCAAAACCTGGTTGAGAGCGCAAATGCAATACTGTCGCTATCCTTCCCGACATCTTCCTTCGAACGGCTTCCGACATAGGCCAGCTTAGCGCTGGACCTCGAGAGCCTGAACAGGCACTCGATCCGCTAAACGTATCCGATCATTACACAGTGGCCGATACAGGTTTCTACTAAACTGGGCTAGAATAGTGCGCATGACTGAAAACAATCCCTGTCCCTGTGGCTCCGGTTCGCCCTTCAATGCCTGCTGCAAATCTGTGATTGAAGGGACAGCAAAGTCATCGACCGCCGAGGCCCTGATGCGCTCCCGCTACACCGCCTATACCTTGCAGGACATTAACTACCTGGAAGCCACCCTTGACCGCAACCAGTTACGGGACTTTGACAAAGACGGCACAGCACTGTGGGCCCGCGACTCCACCTGGATGGGGCTTGAGATCGTGGAGACTTCCGCGGGTTCTTCGGAAGATAAGGACGGCACCGTGGAATTCAAGGCCCGCTATGAGCGAGATGGCGTGATTCAGGAACACCACGAAGTATCCCGGTTTCGAAAAATCGATGGCACATGGCTGTACAGCGGTGGCAAGGATGTCGGCCCCGTGCAGTTTCAGCGCGATGCACCTAAGACGGGCCGCAACGAACCCTGCCCCTGTGGAAGCGGCAAGAAGTATAAAAAATGCTGCGGAAAATAAGCTGAGAAGCGGGAGACCGGGGTTTTCGGGGTCAGTGACAGAACGCCATCATTATCCTTTGTTACCGACCCCTTTGAACCGGGTTCTGCTTGAAAAACAGACTGAGTGCCTCGTACACCTTCGGGTAGGCGTCATTGAGTAACCCGGGTTTTTCGAAAAAGACTTCACTCAGTACGGCAAGAAATTCAGCCGGGGCGGTGGCACCATAACGGCTCAACCCCGGTTTCGGGTTATTCTGAAAATCTGCATACGCAGCGGTGAATGTTTCGGACCAATCCTTGGCGTCGGAACGATTATGCATGGAAGGGAACCCGTCTGCTGCACCGTTCAGCATATCCAGCTTGTGGATGAACTCGTGGATTACCACGTTGCGCCCATCCAGTTTACCGGCTGTTTCGGTGTCCTTCCATGACAGGATGACCGGACCGCGTTGCCATGCTTCACCGATAAGTTCGTCTTTGACGGTGTGTACCAGGCCGAATTCGTCAACTACTTCCCTTTTCGGTGCAAAGCCAGCTGGATAGACAATGATGGTTGTCCATCCCGAATACCAGTCAATACCGAGTTGCAGGATGGGTAAACAGGCTTGCAGTGCAATCAGCAGCCGCATCTCCTCGCTGACCTCGAGGTCATGTGCGCCGACGAACGATTTTTCATGCAGGAACAAAATCGCAAGACGCCGCAAGCGACTTCGTTCCTCTTCAGACAAATGATCGAGCAGAGGCAACTGCTGGAAGGCATCCTCCCAGCTGCCCGAAGAGACCGTGCTGCGCTTGATAATTCGCTGCCGCCGCCATGCCTTGAAGAGCTTGAACATTTAACAGCCAGGAGAAATGGGGTCAGAGCCGAATGGCACTAAGTTAAGCCTATTTAGCCCATTGTAGGGCCGAATTCATTCGACCAACCATGTTGCCATTCCATCTATCATCCCGGATATAG
>JBDNAP010000289.1:0-3664 GCA_039768325.1 Thiogranum sp. | reverse complement strand
TTCATGTCCGGGGCTCCGGAGACCAGCAAACCCGATCACCCCCTCGGTTATGCAATTCAACGCATGATCGTCAGCGATCTCCGCTACCTGCCACTGGTCGACAATACAGGCCAGCCGAACGGCATCGTCTCGTCGCGGGATATTATTGCCTACATTGCGAAAAACCTGAGTTAACGTCCATTACGCAAGGTTTTTCATCGGAACGAATACCCTGCCCCAGGGGCCAAAGGATTGGCGGGCGCGGATTAACCGAATTTCCCGTTTATCTCTATCTTGCCTGCTGACGTGGCGCTGCTGACCGATCGCCACCCGGTATTTGGATGTTGAATTGATTCAGGAGGTAATCATGCTGGTACTGACCCGCCGTACTGGTGAATCCATTTTTATATTTCCGTCAAACGAACTGGAGCCAGACACGCCAGTCTCAGAGTTGTTCAAGGATGGTCCGATCCAACTGACCCTGACCCGGATCAACGGTAATCAGGCACGCGTGGGTATCGTTGCACCCAACAGTTTGACCATCGCACGCGAGGAGGTAGCCTAACTGATCGCCTGCCCGGGAACCTGTTGCCAGGTCGTGCGTAAGTTAGCAACACAATGAAAAGTACTAGGGCCAGTTATCAGGCCCTAGTACCTTTGCCTATATTCGTTGGGTGAAAGGCCCGTCCAGCGACGGAAGGCACGGGTGAAATTACTTGGCTCGGAGAAACCCAGCAGGTAGGTAATCTCACCGATACGCCGATTCGTATCACGAATGTACTGTGTGGCCAGGTCCTTGCGCGTCTCGTCGAGCAGGTGCTTAAAACTGATCCCTTCCGAGTGCAGTTTTCTCTGCAGGTTTCTGACGCTCAGGTTCAAGGTGCTGGCAATGCCGTGCTGAGTCGGCTGACCATCCGGTAACAGCTCGATAAACAGCGAACGCACCTGCATCGATAAACTTTCACGATCAAAGCGAGCCAGATAATCAACCACCACCTGATCATTGGCCCGCAGCAATTCCGGGTCTGCACCCGGCAACGGATTGTGTATCGACTGGGGATCGAAATAAAGAATATTCTTCTCCGCAGAAAACTGAACAGGTGCCTGGAAAAATGACTCAAAACGCTCTGAACAGGGTGGTCGCGCACGCCTTAACGACACTCGCTCCGGGTTAAAGGGTCCACACACCGCCATTCGGCACATCCGCAAAAACACACCCACGGCAGCGTCAATAGATGCCGGTTCAATTTGATCGGACGGCTGCATAATATTGACCGCCAGATTAACCGAATCGTCCGTTTCCTGCAGTGAGATGTCGGCAACGGTAGAGATCAAACGCTGATACTTGACCAGTCGGCTCAATGCATCAAACAGCGTGTCGCTGGATAACCAGACGAACCCCAGACCATGGAAGGCCTGTGGCCGCATATGATCAGCAACGGACAAGCCAAAACAGGGATCCCCGCTTCTTTCCACGGCAAGCCGCCACATGACCTGCATTCTGGCAAAGGGATAACGCCTGTCAGGTGAGGCGACAGCGTCGAAATCGAGGCCGGCGTCACGATAAATCGTTTCGATATCAATGCCGTAATCCCGCAAGGCACACCCTACAAGTGTGGCTGCAGCTCCGACTGTCGTTGCTTCTTCAGGCATCATGGGAGGTTCCAAAAGAGTGAAGCTATGTTTGTTTATTCAACAATATATCAAAACCAGCGCTGCATTCCAGCGCCACCACCGGCAAGGACTCCGCCTTGCAGTCAGGACTTCAGCGTACCACCCGCCTGCAACTTGCGGGCCCGCCGCGCTACACTGTGCCGATACGAAGATCCAGATTTATGTGATGAACCGCCTCAGGGTACGTCGTGCGCAGCTGCGGCGCAGCCTATCTGCATTGGAATACCTGATTGTCATGATATCGCGAATTATTCAGAGGTGGCTTAAACGGTTATTTGTCGCCACCTGCTTTTGCGCATTGGGCTGGCCGCTGGTGGTCAACGCGTTACAGGTAACGGACGATAGCGGTAAAAAAGTAAGCTTGGATAAACCCGCCCGGCGAATTGTCAGTCTGGCACCGCACCTTACCGAATTACTGTTTGCTGCAGGTGCCGGAGACGCTGTGGTAGGCGTAGTGAGCCATAGCGATTATCCCCCCGAAGCTGCACAGCGTGCGCAGGTGGGCGATGCCCAGAACCTCGACGTGGAGTCGATCGTCACTCTACAGCCGGACCTGGTGGTGGCCTGGCAGAGCGGCAACCCCACCCCGCAACTCGAGCAGCTGATTCGCTTTGGCATACCGGTATTCTACAGCGAGCCGCGTCATCTTGAGGATATTGCGACCAGCCTGGAACGCCTGGGAAAACTGGCCGGAAGCGATGAGCCTGCCTTGGCCGCCGCGGTAACATTCCGGGCAGAAAGCAGACGTCTGTTTGACCGTTATGCAGGAGCAGCTCCGGTCCGCGTCTTCTATGAAATCTGGCATCAACCCCTGATGACCGTCGGTGGCAAGCATCTAATCAGTCAGCTTATCCGCATGTGCGGAGGGCGGAACATTTTTGCCGATCTGGCGGCTCCTGCCGCAGCGGTTGAACGCGAAGCGGTGCTGATGGCCGATCCAGAGGTGATTATTGCCAGTGGTATCACGCAACAACGCCCGCCATGGCTCGATCAGTGGCTTAATTGGCCACAGCTGCATGCGGTGCGGCACAAGCACCTGTATTTCGTGCCACCTGACCTGATTCAGCGCCACACGCCACGGGTGCTGGAAGGCGCCCGACGCGTGTGTGATCAACTGCAGCAGGCGCGCGTTTCCGGAAAACAGCACCCCTGATGCAGTTTAAACGACATGACATTCCACACGACCGAAACAGCGCATCAGCTGCTACGTCCACGTTTCCACAACACATCTTTAATACCCTCGGCGCGATTCAGGCTGCGAGCCAACACGAACAGCAGGTCGGATAGCCGATTAAGGTAACGCAGGCTGGCTGCATTGACCGCCTCCTCCCGCGCCAGAGTGACAACTCTGCGCTCTGCCCTGCGGCATACGGTGCGTGCCAGATGGCAAACGGCGGCAGCGGTCGTTCCGCCCGGCAGTATGAACTCCTGCAGGGGTTCGAGATCCGCATTCAACGTGTCCAGAAAAACCTCCAGCCGTTCCACCTGCTGGTCCGATACCACGCTGTGACCGGGGATGGAGAGCTCACCACCGATATCGAACAGATCATGTTCGATATCGGTGAGTTGCACGGCAATGACGTCCGAGAGCTTATAAGTCGCCAGCAGACCGATAAGGCTGTTCAGTTCATCGACCGCACCGTATGCCTCCACACGCAGGCTGTCTTTGTCGACGCGTGTACCGTCCCCCAGACCGGTCGTACCCTTGTCACCGGTTCGGGTGTAGATTCTGGAAAGCCTGTACCCCATGTTGTTATCTGCTCCATTAAGGTAGTAAGGACATAGTTTCGCTAAGGCGTACCGACCTCAGGTGACATGAGCTTGCGGGAATATACTCAAGGCGTGTCTCGCAAGCTCATGTCACCTGACGTCGGTAATTACTCATGCATCTGCACCTGTTTTACTAGCGGTCGTATTCGGGGCTTGCCGCGATGTTGTGAATACTGAGATCGGCGCCCCTGAATTCCTGCTCCTGATCGAGACGCAAGCCGATAGTCGCCTTGATCGCACC
>JBDNAP010000288.1:0-7438 GCA_039768325.1 Thiogranum sp. | reverse complement strand
TTGCAGGCAAACACAGTAACAGGCCCATTTTGAGCCTTTTTATTTTTCTGAGCGTCCTGCTCGGGCTGATCGCCACCACGACCGCCTGGGCGGACGATGAAATCGATATCGATAGTGCATCCTGGAGCAATGACCGTGACCGCCTGACGGTGCGCGGTGACAAAGCGCCGGATAACTCGACCGTGACCATCCGTTACGGGGATAAAGAAGACAATGGTGCCGTGATCGGCACCACCCAGGCCGATGGCGATGGCGAGTGGGAATTCCGCGCCAGCAATCTGAATCCGGTACCGTGCGACGTAGCCGCACGCGCCAATGGCGTCGACGACGATGATAAAGAAGTCCGAAGCGCCCCGAACAACTGCAGTAACATCGGTGGCGCCGTCCCGACTCCGACTCCGACACCAAGTCCGACTCCGACTCCGACTCCGGGTCCCACACCAACACCGACTCCGGGTCCGACACCAACACCGGTACCGACACCTCCACCCGTGGATGTGCCTCCACCAGTCAGTCAGGTGAACAACGCCGGGTTACTGGGCCGCGACCAGGGCTCGCACGTGTTGCTGGGCGCCAACGACCTTGGCATGCACTGCGCCGATCAGGACGACAGCATCTTCAGTGTGCTGCCACCCTTCAATGTCCTGCACGCCCAGGTCATCCAGCGTGGCAACACCCCGCAAATCCTTTCCAGCGCGGACGTCAGTGTGGTCTACTCGGCCGCCTCCAACCCGAACGATCCGGTCGGTGCGGGTTCCATCAACTCGACCAGCGCCAACTTCCCAGTGGGCGGGGCCGGCGTACCGCTGATCTACAAAGGGAACTTCTGGGACGTGAATCCGAACACCGGTAATCCGCAGGGCTTCGACACCTACGCACCGCTGTTCTTCGGTCTGCTTTCACCGGCTGCAGTTATTCAGGACCGCGGCCTGCCTGCACCGGAGACCACGTTGTTGACGGCCTGCCTGCCGGCGCCGCTTGGCAGCGGCGCGCCTGACGGCTCCGATTGTGCCTTCGCACAGCAGGACATGCCGGGATTCAATGACCCCTACGTCGCCAATGTGCCGCAGGACATGCACTTCGATGCCGACACCGGCTTCTTCGCCGATCTGCTCGGCGGTGTGAACGGCGTCGATGGTCAGCCGCTGGGTAGTGTGGTGAGCAACGTCAACTGGTTCCGGGCCGACGGTATACCGATCCTGCCGGTGGACGACAGCGGGCGCGATAACGCCTATCCGCTGGTACGCGTACAGGCCATACAAAATGGCAGCGCGGTGGCTTCCACCGATGTGGTGCTGCCGGTGGCCGCGGAAGCCGACTGCCAGCTCTGCCACGCCGATCCCATCGACTGTGCCGACCCTGGTCTGCCTCCCGAAATCCAGACCGACCAGTGCAACGGCATCGCGATCTCCCCGTCGCAGGTCTCCAACTCGACCTTCGCTGTCGAGACCATCGACGTGGCGCCGGGCGACACCACCGAGCAGAAGTTGCTCAATGCGGCGAAGATCAACATCCTGCGCCTGCACGACGCCAAGCACGGCACCACCCTGGACGTGACGCGTAATGTGGTCTGCGCCAAGTGCCACTATTCGCCGGCGCTGGACCTGGCCCAGGTCGGTCCGCAGAGCCTCGGTGATACAGCACAGGTGGGCATGATCAGCATGTCCCGCGCCATGCACGGTCATCACGGTGAACTGGAGGTCAACGGACAGCTGGTGTTCCCCGATATGCCGCCGCCGGATCAGCGTGCGCCGGGTGAGCAGCAACAGGTTCTTGAGGAGACCTGCTACCAGTGCCATCCGGGCAAGCGGACCCAGTGCCTGCGTGGCGCCATGGGCGGCTCGGGCATCGTCTGTCAGGATTGCCACGGCAACATGACCCAGGTCGGCGACGACTTTACGGGCAATCCGAACGGCCGTGTGCCGTGGGCCAGCGAGCCCAAGTGTCAGTCCTGCCACACCGGTGACGCGCTGAACCTGAACCGTCCGGCCGATACCATCGTGGCCCCCGACGGCATTCGCCTGCTGCAGGCCTATACGCGCTCGGAGCACATCGACAATGGCGGTAACGCGTCACCCATTGTCGCAACCGCCTCACGCTGGGCCGAGAACGAGACCCTGTACCGCTTGAGCGGCAACGACGACGGCAGCGGCAAGGGCCACGGCGGGATCATGTGTGAGGGCTGTCACGGCAGCACCCATGCGATCTGGCCGAACGCCAACCCCAACGCCAACGACAATGTCACGGCTGACCAGCTCCAGGGTCACACCGGTACGCTGATGGAGTGCGACACCTGCCACACCAATGTCAACAACCTGAGCACCGATGGCTCCCTCGACAGCATGAGGGGACCGCACGGTATGCACGTGGTGGGTGACACCAACTTCGCCGATGGCGACCACAAGGATAACATCAACCGCAACCAGTGCCGTGCCTGTCACGGCGACAACGGCCAGGGTACGGTGCTGTCGCGCACCGCGGACGACCGCAACCTGCCGGATGTTGGATTCGTGCCCAAGGGCACGCCTATCACCTGCACCATGTGCCACAGCAACGAGCTGTAACGGTTAACGGGCAATAGGTCAGTGGCAGCAATTGCCGCTGACCGCCCTCATTACCAGAACCTCCAGACGGTATGGATGCCGTCTCTCGCAACTGACCCTGCCGGGCAATCCGGCGGGGTCTTTTTTTGGGTTGCCTCAGGTGGGTCCGCTCGCTACGCCATAGGCTTTATCACGCCAGCGGTCTTAGGCATCGATAAGGAAAATCGCGAGGGGAAAGTTGATACCGCAGCGCTGCGACAGGTCGGATAGCGCGGCCTGCAGCAGCAGAAAGTCGTTGTCAGCTGGCAACCGGAAGTGCCGAATCCGGCGCCCGCTATCGTTCAATTCGACTGCCGGTACCGCGCATGGCTGGACGGGGAAAGCCGTCTTCACACGTTGCAGGCTCGGCTACGCGGGGCGGGCACCAGGGCCTCCGGACGTTGACCGTAATGACTGTGCCGATGTCGTCGCCGGACCGCTGGACCCGGTCACCGAGATCCTTGCTGCCGGGTGCTGCGCCTGCAACTGAAGCCGCGGACGGTAGCTCCGCTGCCCTGGCAGAACAGCACGCTTTTCAGCGCGCAATCAATCGCTAAAAGGCGAAGCCGAGTCCGCCCACCAGTCGATAGTCCACGTCTGTTTGTATGCCATTGAAATCATCGTAAACAGTTTTGCCCACAGAGACAAACAGGCTCCAACTGTCGGATGATGAGACCCGTACACCCGGAGACAGGAAGAGCACATTACCACCGGTGTTTTCATCCTTTTCACCAGCGACATCATTTTTGTCCCTGGACTCGCCGTTGAGTTCCAGTATCAGGTCCCATTTCAGGTGGGAATGATCGTGCCCCTGGTGCGCTTCTTCGTGACCGCCGGATAAGCTGTAGACAAGTCCGAGGTTGTAGAAGAAGGCATCGCCGATTTCGGTATCCTGGGAACCCTCTGTTGTCAGGTTATACAGCACATTAGCGTGCACTCCCATGCGGCCGGAGTTTACACTGGCAGACCCGCCGAACAGCCAATCCCAGGATCCTGTGCCCGGCTGAAACTCGGTATCCAGTTTCTGTCCGCCATCCCGGACGTCCGTCTTGCCCGTCGGTGCCTTGACACCGCCAATGACCGAGGCATCGAAGGCCTGACGCTCAAAGAAACGGTATTGCCCGAGCAACGACAGATCACCGATGCCGTTGGAATCACCGTGATCGTGCGCTTCGGCTTCGCCATCTTCGATTTCGCCCTCGCGAATATTCTGGCGGTCCACGTAGGGCAGTCGCGCGCTGAGGGTCAGGTCATCGGTAACGCCATAAGCAAGTGACACCGATACGCTCAAAAGCCGGTCCACGCTGTGAACATGCTCCTCCCCGGCCGCCGCGAAATCGGCCAGTTCGCGGTCACTGAAGCGGTCGAAATTGACGATTTCCGAACGCAAGCCGGCGCTCCAGGCTTTGGCCGGCAGGGGGGCGGTCGGGATAGTGCCAATCGGGCCGGCCGCCTCCGAACCGAAGGCGATGGTGGGGTGATCGGCATGGGCCTGAATGCCTGGCAGAGAAAACGCCACCAGTAATGGCAGCAGTCTGTATCGATACATGCTCTTCCTCCATATTATTGTCTTATTGTGTGTTTTCAGGGGCTAAAGCTAGACTACTTTCGATACGGGTTGAATGAGTCATATTGTCGCACAGGCATTTAACGGTAATGACGGCAATGTCCGAACGACCGGCGTCTATTGCGGTTGCAGAATGTCAGGATGCCGCGTTACTGCCGCCTGGAACAGCCCGGCAGGCGCTGTTTGCTGTTCTTCAGATTGAGGTTTGCGGTCCGGGGAGGGCGCCTATCCGGCGAGCCGTTTCAGAAATACCTTCATTTCCCTGGCAGCCTGTATATCGCCATTGGATTCCGCGACTGCAATGCCTTTTTCGTAGGCGGCCCGGGCATCGTCCACCTGCCCAAGCTCTGCCAGTGCCTTTGCATAGGACTTCCAACTGGCGGTATGTTTGTCATCCTGTCGGAGCGCCTTCTGCAGGTGTCTGACCGCATCATCCAGCGAACCCTCTTTGAGGCAGATGGTGCCCAGGGTATAACGCAACAGGGCATTATCCTTGCCCTGTGCCAACATCTGTTCGAGTGCCTCCCGATTCATGGCCGCCCGTTTATTATGGCTGATTCCCTACTCGGGCATTTCCAGTTCTGCTGGCGGCGGTTGCGGTGTCGGTGCATTCTGGTGGACGATCAGACGCCAGCCCTGGCTGTCTTTCCGGTAAATATTGGTGCCGTAAAATGGCGGTGGCGGCGGCGTGTCGGGTGGTACCTTCTGCACGGTTTCCTCGACCAGGTGGATGGCGAAGTCACCGGTTTGAATCCAGTGCAGGTGGGCGACCGATAGTTCCACGCCATGTCCCTGTGCAAACAGGTGCGAAAATACGTCCTCTATGTCCTTGTGGCCCTGGATCATGGGATACATGGGCAACAGGCAACAGATGTCGTCACCGTCCGCCCAGACCGAAAGCAGCTGGTTCAGGTCGCCTTCTTCCAGCGCATCGTAAAAAGCGTCTTCAGCTTCCTGGGGTGTGTTGTAGGGTTGGGGCATAGTGTCTGTCCTGGCTGGAGATTTCCGGATGGTTGCACCGCCGGCGACCGGAAGCAAGCGTATTCTAAGCCGAATAGCACTTACTTAAGCCTTCAGTGTAAAGAATTACGTCATTTCGGCGCATGCCGGAATCCAGACAGCACGGCTAAACAGACTGGATGATTCGCTGCGCTTACCTTTCGTGCCGCCCGTTGGGTGTTCAAAACGTGAATTCGATCCAAACGGGTGTGAATTCGGCTTATAAGTGCCATTTCGCGCCGAGCAAAGCTCGTCGCATCTTGCGGGGTGAAAGTCCCCGTCGGGTAAGGGTTAGCCACCCACCCGTATCGAGTCTTGCGTCCGTGGCGGAGCCAAGGGAACCGTGAACAAGACGGGCGAAGCGTAGACAGGTAATCCTGTCGGCCGCAGGGGTGGTCGCACGCCCCGAAGGGCTGGTACAGCTTCGATATTTAGTTTTCGCGGATGCCGAGGGTTTAATGGCCCACCGACTGCTGTGAAAGTTGCTGCCCGTTAAGAATTTTGCCGGTTTAGGTGGTTTCCCCAATTGTGGTCGCACTCAGTTTGTAAGACTATCTGTTCCCAGAATAATAAAAGAAGGGTTATTTTTCACTCCTCCGCATTGGCCTACGGGCCATTTTTTTTGTACCGCTGGCCCGCGTGTTTTGATCGGCGCGACTGGACGCGAACCGTTTTCCTAAAGGAACCGGCAGCATGTTTAACTGCCCTCATTGTGAAAAACCCGACATCTCCAAGCTGCGCAAGTCGATATTGAGCCCCGGAT
Source organism: Thiogranum sp. (assembly GCA_039768325.1). GTDB lineage: Bacteria > Pseudomonadota > Gammaproteobacteria > DSM-19610 > DSM-19610 > Thiogranum. Next base: position 1,527 of record JBDNAP010000288.1, on the reverse strand, counting down.
TACATGCCACCTGCAAAAGCTGCGGTAAGGTGTCAGGCGTACGATATCCCTCCTGGCTATCTGCGATGATCCCCGGTTCGGTGCTGATGCTCATAGCCCTGCTGGTGAGCGCCGAATGGCTCGAATTGACGCTGAACATCGTCGGGTTCCTTCTGATTGTCGCGATTCCTTTTCTGTTTACGCCTTTGCATAAAGAAAGCGGGCAGGCTCCATCACGCGAAAAGTAAGCGGTAGCCTCTGGGTTGCCTGATTGCCTGGCTATCAGCAGCCTCAGGCTCAATACGCGCTGACCGACCCGGTTCCCTCAATAGGCGCAAGCGGGACCCATACCCATACCAGCCAATCGACAGGCTCGATCAGCATGACGAGGCAGTGTGGTGGAAAATTGCTGAATCTTTACTACACTGAAACACCTCATGCGCGGTTATTCAGGGTGAGTAACCAGGCAAAGGACTGGAGGTATGCAATGAACCAGATCGTTCAACCGATAAACAGTGACGCCAGGAAAACTGTTGAAATTGTCGTGCATGTTACTGAAGGGCTCGATGAGGAGCAGCGTAATAACCTGGCATCCACATTGAAAAATACCGATGGAATCGCGGGGGCGGAATTTTGCCCATTGCGTTACCACCTCATGCTGGTGAGATATGACACGGATGTATTTTCGTCACAGGATGTCCTTAGAAGCGTTGCCGCACAGAATGTTCATGCTCAGTTGATCGGACCCGTGTGATTCAGCATTCCTGTTATAAACATCAACACCTGCTGTTAGGGTATTGAAATGAACTGACTTTGGCGACCTTCGGGTCGCCGTTGTTTTTTAGCCTTGATAAACTGAATCCGCCGGACAGACATGGCGTCGCGCGGACGACGGGTTGAGCGGAAGCTCAGTGTTTTAAACTGGTGTACCCCGCCAGTGATATTGACCCATTCAGAGCTTGCTTGGATGTTCGAAAAGCAGTGCAACCCGGGCGTCATTCCGACAGAACTTCGGGTCGATCTCCCGAGGTCGAACCTGCAGGCAATCTGTCACTGAATAACGACGCTGTTATCACTCTCAAAATCAATGTTGTAGCAGGTTGTCCTGTCGGAGCGTTGTTGATCCGCGACACTGGCCGCCGGTGCGTTTAATCGAAAGATTGCGCAATCGCCGGTAAGGTGCTGAAAAACAGGTAAAACAGTTCTGATTTCTGTCAATCGGCATGGCTCTTGCTTTATTCAGGTCGCTGTTTTACATGTCAAAAGAGAGGATGTCATGTCTTATATTACCGGTACTGGCTTTACAGCGCGGGTAAGCATTGGCTGCACTGAGAGCCACGCGCGTACCGGGCCATGCCTTCGGCTATCGCGTAACTTTGGCTCATAATCAACGCGATAGCATCCCGCCCGGAGTTTTCCGTCGGCTTGCGCCTCTTGCACGTTGCCAGGTCAATGGCCGAGTTACAGGTCTTATCCGGTGAGCCCCGGTTCACCAGTTCCAGGGCATCATGCGACCCGCCTCGCCCATGGTCGAGTCAAGGTCTTTGG
>JBDNAP010000287.1:0-5230 GCA_039768325.1 Thiogranum sp. | reverse complement strand
GCCCCGGAATGCTGTGCCGTACCAGTTTTGCCAACCACGGCCGGATCGGCGGCGTGACCAGCAGAATGGCTGGCTGGCCTGCGGCTTCCTGCCGCTGGACACTTTCGGCCAACGAGCGATGCATCCGTTCTGCCAACCCCGGTTCGATACCGGCACCACCTTCAGAAACTGCTTGAATGGAAGTTTGCAATATCTGTTCCAGTGAAGGATCCAGCGTGACCACCTGCACCTCCAACCCTATCCCATTGATATGCTGGATAATTGAGCGGCCCAGCGCAACACGTGTCGCGGCTGTCAAAGCGCCGGAATCTTGACTTCTTGAGCCAGCTTCGGCGAGTGTTTCAGCGATAGTGCGCATATCCCGAACCGGGATGCGTTCTTCGAGCAGGTTCTGCAGCACCTTCAGCACTACGCCAATCGAGAGGGTGTTGGGCACCAGATCTTCAACCAGCTTGGGTGCAGCTTTGCCCAGAACATCCAGCAATTGCTGAACTTCCTCGTGACCGATCAGCTCGTGGGCATGCCCCTGCAACAGCTCGCTGAGGTGGGTGGCGACCACGGTGCTGGCATCAACAACCGTGTAACCCAGGGTTTGCGCATTATCGCGTTCCGAGGGCTGTATCCAGACCGCTTCCAGGCCAAAGGCGGGATCCCTGGTTTCAACACCCTGCAGGGTACCGAACACGCGGCCCGGATTGATCGCCAGGTCACGATCGGGGTAGATTTCACCTTCACCGAGCGGGACACCCATCAGCAATATGCGATAGGCGTTCGGCGCCAGTTCCAGGTTGTCTCTGATATGGACCGGTTGAATCAGGAAGCCCAGTTGCTGCGAGAGTTTTTTGCGAACCCCCTTGATCCGATCCATCATCTGACCACCCTGAGTTCGATCTACCAGCGGTATCAGGCGGTAACCGACCTCCAGCCCGATAACATCTACCGGACCGACGTCGTCCCAGCTGAGATCTCTGGTCTCCGGCGCTGTTTGTTCTGTTTGCCGCTCCTCTTCGACCGGCAGCAGTTGCTGCTGTTGACGCTTCCATGAGAAGTAAGCCCCCGTACCCGCTGCTGCCGACAGGCTCAGAAATGCCAGGTTCGGCATACCCGGAATCAGCCCCAGGAAACCTATGATACTGGCGGATACGCCCAGCACCATCGGATTGCTGAACAGTTGATCCATCACCTGTTCGGTCATCTGTTGCTTGCTGGAAACACGCGTGACGATAATGGCCGTCGCTGAGGAAAGCACCAGAGAGGGTATCTGCGCGACCAGGCCGTCACCGATAGTCAACAAGGTGTAGTTACGCAGTGCGTCTGTCAAAGGGAGGTCAAACTGCAGGGTACCGATGGCGAGGCCACCGATAATATTGATGAACAGGATAAGGATACCAGCAATAGCGTCTCCACGGACGAACTTACTGGCACCGTCCATGGCACCGTAGAAATCCGCCTCCTGGCCTACCTCCTCGCGTCGCTTACGGGCATCGTCCTGGGTAATCAGCCCCGCATTCAAATCCGCATCAATAGCCATCTGTTTGCCGGGCATGGCATCCAGGGTAAAACGTGCGCTGACTTCCGAAACGCGCCCGGCACCTTTGGTGACCACCACGAAATTGATGATGACGAGGATCGAAAACACCACCAGTCCCACAGCGTAATTGCCACCGACAACGAAATCACCGAAAGACTCGATGACCTTGCCGGCCGCCCCGGTTCCGGTATGTCCGTTCAGCAGTACGACACGGGTGGAGGCGACGTTCAGCGCCAGCCGCAACAGGGTGGTAATCAACAGGACAGTAGGAAAAATTCCAAAATCCAGCGGCCGCATAGCGTAGACAGTCACCATCAACACCACCAGCGAGAGTGCAATATTGAAGGTAAAAAACATGTCCAGTGCGATAGGTGGCATTGGAATGACGATCATTGCCAGCATCATTACCAGCAGTATCGGTGCTCCCATCCCCTTACCGCTGATGGCACGGAAGTTAATGCTTGCTGCTTCAGTTGTCATGTCTCAATCAACCCTTATCTTTATCACTACGTTCAATACCGCCTGAACAAACTACTGTCACTCAAGGCCCCCCGTCAGGCCCCTGAAAATATTCGTCCGGCACAGGAACATTCTCCGGCCGCGTCGGAATTGGTCCACCGCCTGCCGTCGCCTTGAGCTGGAAGATGTATGCCAGAATCTGTGCGACGGCCAGGTAGAGACCGGCGGGTATCTCCTGATTGATTTCGGCGCTGTAATACAGGGCCCGCGCCAGCGGCGGCGCTTCATAAAGCGGGACATTATTGGCGACGGCAACAGTACGAATCTGGCTGGCAATCAGTTCGACACCCTTGGCCACCACGATGGGTGCAGACATATTCTCTGTGTCATAACGCAGTGCGACAGCGTAATGCGTCGGGTTGGTGATAATGACATCCGCCTTGGGTATCTCCTCCATCATGCGTCGTTGGGCAATTTCACGCTGCATGGCGCGCAGCCTGGATTTGACTTCAGGCTTGCCTTCCGAGTCCTTGTGTTCGTCCTTGATCTCCTGACGAGTCATCTTGAGGTTTTTGGCGTGGTCCCACAACTGAAACGGTACATCAATGGCTGCTATCAGCAGCAAAGAGGCACTGAGAACTACAAAGGATGTGGACAGGATGCTTCCGGCATGAGCCAGGCCGTGCGCAACGGCTTCACGTCCGAGGCCCATCAGTTCAGGAAAAAAGTGCCACAGCAAACCGGCTCCTGTTGAACCGATCAACAGAAACTTGGCGAGCGCCTTCACCAACTCCACGAGACCGCGGACAGCAAAGATCCGCTTCAGCCCCTTTAATGGATTCATTTTTTCCGCCTTGAAACTCATCGCCTCGGTACTGAACGACCAGCCACCCAGTGCAACCGGGGCAATCAGGGCTGTTACCAGCATGACCAGAAGAAAGGGGATGATCACCAGAAAGCCCTGGTAGACGGCTTGCCCAAGTATTTCGATCAATGCAAAGGTATCAAACAGTTTGGCCCGCTCAACCTGCAAACCCAGCTGCAGTACCGCACCGAGACCCTCGATCATGTGACTACCCATCAGCGACATGCAAAGAGCCGCCATTAGCAGCATTGCCATGGTTGTCATTTCCCTCGATCGAGGTACCTGGCCTTTTTTTCGCGCCTCTTCCTGCCGTTTGGGCGTCGCCTGTTCGCTTCTTTCCTGGCCGTCTTCGTTCTCAGCCATTTCAGCGCTCCCCGTTACCGAACTGACCGAGACTTGTAAATGCTCCGTCTATCAGGTGTTGCATTTGCGGCAACAGGTTGGCAACGGCAAATACCAGGATGACGAAGCCAAGGGTCAGTGTGACCGGAAAACCGACACCGAAAACATTGAGTTGTGGTGCCGAACGGCTGACCACACCAAAGGCAAGATTGACCAGGAGAATAGAAGCCACGGCGGGCAAGGCGACCATGATCGCATCGGCGAACATACGTGCACCCCAGTAGGCAATGGCCCGAAAATCATCGCGCGTCAGGGCATCCACTCCGATCGGCAGTGACTGGAAGCTGTCAACCAGCACGCGGATCAAAGCCAGGTGCCCGTTCAAGGCAAGGAACAGCAGGGTTGCGATCACAACATAGTACTGACCAATAACGGGCACATTGACACCGTTTTGCGGGTCGACCATCTGGGCAAAGCCCAGCCCCATACCCATGGCGATGGTCTGTCCGGCAATGACCAGTGTGGCGAACACCAGTTGCAGACTGAAGCCGATGGCGAGACCGATGAGCATTTGCTGCACTGTAAGCAGCGCGCCGGAGAGGGAGAACGGATCAAGCGCGGGAACCTCCGGCAACAGAGGAAGAACGATCCAGGTCAGCAGCAGGGCGATGACAAGGCGAGTCCGCTGCGGCACCATCCGCGCACCGAATATGGGTGCGATCGCCAACATTGCCGCGATACGGGTGAACGGCCAGACCAGACTGCCAATCCATGTGCCAATATCGGCGCTGGTAAACAGCATGACCCGCTAACCGATCATTCCTGGTATGCTCTCGAACAAGCGGGTGGTGAAGCCCAGCAGGGTATTGAGCAGGGTCGGGCCGGCAACAAGAATCACGAGACCCACCACGATCAGTTTGGGCACGAAAGTGAGAGTCATTTCATTGATCTGGGTGGCCGCCTGGAACATACCGACCAACAGGCCCACGACCAGGGCGGACAACAGTAGTGGCGCTGCCAGCAGCGCTGTAACCTTCATTGCCTGGGTTCCGACTTCTATAACTGTTTCAGGTGTCATGACAGATCCTCAATCAGGCAGAAAAGCTGGCCGCCAGGGTTCCCATGACCAGTGACCAGCCATCAATCAGTACAAACAACATGATTTTGAACGGCAGCGAGATAATCATGGGCGACAGCATCATCATGCCCATGGACATCAGCAGCGTGGCAATAACCAGATCGATCACCAGAAACGGTATCAGAATGAGGAAGCCGATCTGGAAAGCGGTCTTCAGTTCGCTGGTTACGAAAGCAGGCATTAACAGCGAAAACGGCACATCGTCGGCTGTTTCAAATGCCGGGGCGCCGGAAATACTGGAAAACAGCATGAGGTCGTCGTCACGCGTCTGTTCCAGCATAAAACTGCGAAACGGCAGTGCACCACGTTGCAGGGCTTCCTGGGCAGGCATTTCCTCTTCAAGATAGGGGCCCAGTGCATCTTCATACACCTGATCAAAAACCGGCATCATGATAAACAGGCTCAAAAACAGCGACAGACCGATGATCACCTGGTTGGACGGAGACTGCTGGGTACCCAGTGCCTGGCGCAGTATGGCCAGCACGATGACAATACGCGTAAACGAAGTCATCATCATCAGCGCGGCCGGCAACAGGCTGAGCGCTGTCATGAACAACAGCACCTGTATGGTTACGGTATAGGTCTCACTACCGTCCTCACCCGCTTCGACTTTCAGCGCAGCGAGACCCGGTTCGGCTGAAGCCAGCATCGGCAAACAGCCCAGCAACAGGAGTATAAAAAACATCAAGTGTTTCATGTGCCCCAGGGCACCCTCTCTTGCTGCGCAATTCACCTTGTACCCCAGGGCACCCTCTCCCCCAGGGGACCCTCTCTCGCCTGACGGCGATTCACCTTGCACCCCAGGGCACCCTCTCTTGCTGCGCAATTCACCTTGTGCCCCAGGGCACCCTCTCTTGCTGCGCAATTCACCTTGTGCCCCAGGGCACCCTCTCTT
>JBDNAP010000286.1:0-8611 GCA_039768325.1 Thiogranum sp. | reverse complement strand
GGACTGAAACTGGAGCAGGCGCTGCTGGATAATGCGCGTCGTTACGGGCTGCGCTTCATCGGACCTAACTGCCTGGGCATCATGCGTCCCGGCAGCGGACTTAACTGCACCTTCAACAAGGGCAGTGCCAGTCCCGGCAAGATCGCCCTGGTCTCCCAGTCCGGTGCACTTTGCACGGCGATTCTCGATTGGTCGGCTGCCAACAGGATCGGTTTTTCGACTGTGGTATCTACCGGTATTTCGGCGGACACTGATTTCGGCGACGTGCTCGATTACCTGGTGAATGACCCCGAAACCAGGAGTATCCTGCTCTACATCGAAGGGGTTCACAACGCGCGATCGTTCATGAGCGGACTGCGTGCCGCGGCCCGCGTCAAGCCGGTGATTGCCCTCAAGGTCGGCCGGCACGCCAGTGGCTCAAAGGCTGCCATGTCCCATACCGGTGCCATGGTGGGTGCTGATGACGTGTTCGACAGTGCCTTGCGACGCGCTGGAGTGGTGCGCGGGATGCGCATCGTCGACCTGTTTTCCGCAGCAACCACACTGACCTCGGTGTTCAGTGTGGAAGGTGAGCGGCTCGCCATAATCACCAATGGTGGTGGCCCCGGGGTGATGGCGACCGACTGCGCCACCGACCTGGGCCTGCCGCTGGCCGTGTTGTCGGAAAATACGCTGGGCAGGCTGAATGAGGTACTTCCGGCAACCTGGTCAAAGGCCAACCCGGTCGATGTCATCGGCGACGCCACAGCAGAGCGCTATGATCATGCAATCAAGATCTGCATGGAGGATGCCGGCGTGGATGGTGTGCTGGTCATACTCACACCGCAGGCGATGACCGATCCCACCGCCGTGGCCAAGGCGCTGGTCAAACTTGCCGTCGACTGTCGCAAGCCACTGCTGGCCTGCTGGATGGGGGATATCCAGATTGCAGAGGGTCGCAGCGTGCTGCGTGATGCCAATGTACCCACCTTCAATACCCCGGAAGCGGCCGTCGAGGCATTTTCCTACCTGGTAGACTATTACCGTAACCAGCAGCTGTTGCTCGAGACACCCGGACCACTGTCTCTGGGCAAGGCACCGGACGTATCGGGTGCACGATTGATTATCGAGGGTGCACTCGCCGAAGGACGCAAGGTGCTCAGCGAGTCGGAGTCCAAGGCGGTACTGCGTGCCTTTCACATCCCCACCGCGCAGGCAAGCGTGGTGCGGTCACCGAATGAAGCGCTGGTGCAGGCCGAGAATCTGGGTTTCCCGGTCGCATTGAAAATCAACTCCCCGGATATCACCCACAAGTCGGATGCGGGTGGCGTTCATCTCGGTATCACCAATGCCCAGGCGGTGCGCAGCGCTTACAATGACCTGCTTGCCAGGGTGAGGGAAAACCGCCCCGAGGCCCGTCTCGACGGGGTCACCATCGAGCCTATGCTGCAACGCCCCAATGGCAGGGAACTGCTGGTGGGCCTGATTACTGATCCGCTGTTTGGCCCGGTCATCACTTTCGGTGCCGGTGGCACCGCTGTCGAGGTCATGGGCGATCGCGCCGTCACGCTGCCACCGCTCAACCACAGACTTGCACGTGACCTGGTTAGCCAGACCCGGGTGTACCGCTTGCTCGGCGCATTCCGCCATATGCCGGTGGCCGACATGAATGCCCTGGAGCAGGTCCTGCTGCGCGTCTCGGAGATCGCCTGTGAGCTGCCGCTGGTCAAGGAGCTGGATATCAATCCACTGATTGTCGATGAGAATGGCGCCATTGCCGTAGACGCCAGACTGGTAGTGGACTATCAGTCGCCCGGCGCCGAGCCCTACAGCCATATGGCAATCCACCCGTATCCCGCTCATCTGGTCAACCAATGGCAACTGCCGGACGGTACTGACCTGGTAATACGGCCAATCCGCCCCGAAGATGCCGAAATCGAGCAGGCCTTTGTCCGTAAACTCTCAGAGCGGGCCAAGTATTTCCGCTTCATGCAGTCCATTAACGAACTCAGCCCGCAAATGCTGGCCCGCTTTACGCAGATCGATTATGACCGGGAAATGGCCCTTATCGCTGTGGTGGAGGTGGCTGGCCGGGAAACCGAAATCGGTGTGGCACGTTATATCACCAACCCGGATGGCAGGAGCTGCGAGTTTGCCATTGTGGTTGCCGACAACTGGCAGCAGAAGGGCATCGCGCACCGTTTGATGCAGCAACTCATTGAGACGGCGCGCAGTCGATCGCTGCTGCTTATGGAAGGTGAAGTGTTGACCAGTAACAAGGAAATGCTGAGCCTGGCAGCCGAACTGGGCTTCAGCATCGCCTCGAGCGAGGTGGACCGCACTATCAAACATGTCAGCCGGCGTCTGTAGCGACCGTTTCAGCACCTGCGCAGAATGATAAATGAGCAGTATGCGCCGCGCCGCCCATCCTTCAGACACGACAGAGCCAGCCCGTGACTCACGTATCGCGGAATGGAAGAAGAAGGCCAGGGCAGCAGCGAAAGCTTCGAAAAGCCGCAATCTGTACATCATTACGCTCCACCCGGAGGTGTTGACACGCAAGGAGTTTCGCGAGGCCAATCCGAACTATATCGAGGGTATGCCCTGTGTGTATGTCGGCATCACGATCCACGATCCCGGTGACCGCTATGAGCAACACAAGACAGGATACAAGTGCAGCAGGTATCCGCGAAAATTCGGGGTCGAACTGGCGCTGGATCTTATCGATGGTTTTGAGGAGGCGGGCTTGACGGATGAAGAGAAGGAGCCTGCACTGGCCGACTGGTTGCGCGACCAGGGTTATGCGGTATGGCAAAACTAGCCTGGATTTCCCGCCAGCTTAAGCACCGGGGGGCACATTTTATTTCCGCTGCGCGCAACACACCCGGCGATGCTTCAGAGCGGAACGTTTTTAATCATCGGACTCTTGCTGATCTTCCGGTGTCTCCTCTTCCCAGCTGTATTTTCTGGGGGGTGGCGCGGGATCATGGTTTTTGAGCAGCATAGCCAGGGCGACACCGATGACAGCGCCGAAAAAATGTGACTCGAAAGAAACATCGGGCTGCGTTGGAAATATACCCCAGATCATACTGCCGTACAGAAAAAACACGATCATGGAAAGAATAATCGCACGTCTATCCCAGCGCAGTATGCCTATTGAAAAAACAAAGAACATGACGCCAAAAGTCAGACCACTTGCACCGATATGATAGGCGTTACGGGCAAACAGCCAGACGCCCAAACCGGTTCCCAGATACAGCACAGGGACAACGATTTTTGCGGACCTTGGGTAACCGTACAGGAGTGCCGTGCCCAGGATAATGAGTGCTGCGGTATTGGAAAACAGATGGGACAGGGAGCCATGAATCAGGGGCGCCATTACGATACCCGGGAGTCCACTGATGCGGAGCGGATAAACACCATAATGCGCTAAATCCTGGCCCAGGATGATTTCAATCAGTTTTATGGCCCATAGGATCAGCGCAAACAATACCGCCAGCCTGAAGGAGCGACGCAGCCGGGCGCTGTCATTCTTCAGGTAGTCGGGGTCAGGCTGCATATCCAATTTCGAAGACAGGTCGCTGGGGGTCAACATCGAAAGCGGAGGGATGAACTTCCAATCCCCCCGCCCGCCTTGATTTCAATTGAGTCTAATGACAGCGCAGGCGTCTCGCGGGCCACCGCTAAAAGCAGGGAGAATAAGCACTTTGGCCTTACCTTGTTGATGGTTATTACCGCTGCATCTGCTCTGGAAATTCAAAGCTGAAGTAGTCGCCAAGCGCTTCCCGCATCTGGGGAACGGAAACGCTGCGCCCCCAGGGTGGCGTGGCCCAGATCTGACAAATCAGGGTCGTGACGTCCGCCTGCTGGTCCGATTTCAGAAACAGATTCTTAAAGTATCGCCTGATGCCGGGCGCGGACACCCATTCCTCACCGTCTCCCGCGTTGGTAATCAGGAACGTGTCAGGCTGTATTTCCTGCGGGCCGAGATTCCTGACTCTGAATTGGCAATTAACCGTATATTCATCAACGCCACCCACGGGCTTACCCTTTTGAAATTTGATATGCGCGCTGCCGGTCGGGATGTCCAGCGGCTGCTTGAGCACCAGTTTCGAGCCTCGGGGTATTATGAACGCAAATGAATTGACGTCGTAGGTGGCAGGGGTACGGCACCCGGCCAGAGCAACCACAAATACCAGAGAAAACATTATCTTCATCGGTGGCAATTCCCCGATCCTGATCCGCCTTCATCGGCGGGGTCAGGGTACATCATTGAGTAAGAGAACACTTCTGTTTAGTATAGATGATGTGAGCAAATCCATTTTTATCTACCTGACCGTGCTGGTTGGCTTATTCACCTATATGCTGTACAGATACCATGAGTCACAACCGCCGGATCAGCAACAGATCGAGCGCTGTAATGAACTGGTGAGCCAGTTGCCCGAGCGCAGCGAGCAGGAGATTAACCGCAGTATTAACACATTCCTTGAATGCCTCGAGGAATAACGGGTCTTCGACGTGAACGTCACGGATCAGCCATCGTCCAGTGTCGACAGGTAAGTCAATATGTCGTGCACCTGCGCATCACCGATTTCTTCGAACAGAGCCTTGTCATCGGGATCATCGTCGTGCAGGCGTTCCCCGCTGCGGAACTTCTGGAATTGCCGTCGCAGGTATGCTGAATGCTGCCCTGCCAGCGGGGGGATCTGCTTGGCCGCTTTGCCATAGCCGTCGCGCGCGTGACAGCTGCTGCAATCTTTCTGGTATAACCTTTCACCAGCCTGCAGGTTCCCGTCCAGTCTGGCGATATTGACGACCCGTTTGCTCTGTTGCAGGCGGGCAAAGGCATCGAAATTGTTTTCGTCGATCGGCGGCAGTCTGCTGGGCAGCTTGATCTGCTCCAGGTAGGCAGCGACCGAGACCAGGTCTTGTTCGGGCAGTTCGCGCTCCGAGGTATAGGGCAGCATGGGGATGTTGAGCCGGGCGCGGGTCTTGAAATCGCGCAGTTGCTTAGCGATATAACCCTCCGGCAGGCCGGCCAGGCGCGGGTATTCGCTGTCGGGCATGCCTTCACCGTACTCACCGTGGCAGGCGGCACAGGTCTCATTGATTTCCTCACCGTAATCCAGGTCGACCACGACGGCTTCGCTGTCGGTGGATCCCGCAGCTGAACCTGACTGGCTGTGCAGCGCAATCCCGACAATGAATAATACCGTGGCAATACCGATCAGTTGTTCCGATTTCATGTTCTATCGCAGGCTGAAATAAAAACACGCCCCCTCACCCGGTGTCGCTTCCGCCCATATGCGGCCGCCATGACGCAGGATAACGCGTTGAACGGTGGCCAGGCCAACACCGGTACCGGGGAACTCCGTCTCATCATGAAGACGGCTGAATGGCCTGAACAGCTGATCAGCATACGCCATGTCAAAACCTACGCCATTGTCACAAAGACAATACACGACTTCATTGCCTTCTTTCTCCGAGTTGAAAATGATCCTGGCATTGTTGTTGTTTGCGGTGAATTTCCAGGCGTTGCTGATCAGATTATGCAGTGCAATATGCAGCAGGCTGGGGTCACCCACGGTACGTAGACCCGGTTGAATCTGGAACGTGACCGATCGCCCGGGATTTTCATCGGTGAGTTGCTGTGCAAGCACCTGCGCGGTTTCACTGAGATCCGTTTCACGACTGGCGATATCTCCGCGTGTAATGCGCGACAGTTCAAGAATATCATCGATGAGCTGCGCCATATGTATTCCGGCACTGATAACTCTTTTCAGGTCATGTTTTTCACTTTCACTGAATTTATCACGGCCGTCTTCGAGGAGAAGCTGACTGAAACCGATTATAGACCGTAACGGAGTGCGCAGATCATGCGCGATTGAGTAGCTGTAAGACTCCAGCTCCTGATTGCTGGCCGCCAGCTCCCGGGCTCGCTGATCCAGCAACACGGTGTTATGCAACGCATCCCAGTACTCCTTGTTGATACGCCTTGCGACGACGAACAAGAATATGAAGTACGTTAAGAACAGCAAGGCAATAGCCAGTGTTTCCGTGGTCTGCAATAGAGCTGCAACTGTCGACGGCAATAACAGCAGCATCAGACAAAGCAGGATAAGATCCCGGCGTATTGAGAGCGTGGTTATAGCGCCGGCCGAGATACCCGCCGTAGTCAGCAGGGTCAGCATGGCGGTCAACTCCAGCCCATAGTCAAGTACCGTATGTGCGCAGAATGCACCCCATACGCCCGCCAACAACACTGTTAAGGCGCTGAAGCCAGCCAGCCAGGCGCCCGGATCGAGCTTATACAAAGAGTCGAACTTCAGAATCATCCAGGTACGCAGTGTAGCTGCCACCAGTATCGTCAGACCTGCAAGCACTGCCATGGTACGATGATCGTTCGCATAACGGGTAAAAAGGATAATAATGGTGTACAGCGCGATATAAACCAGGCCAGACGCCTGTGCCCGGCGTGCTAGATCTTGATCGGCAGAATGTTGCAGCGAATAGTGGTCTGATACACCGTTCATTCAGACCGCGTATCGCAGGGCATGGCGGGCAGCTGTCCAAGCGCTTCCAGTGTTTCGTTGTAACCGAACAGCCGCAGGTCCGTTATGCGTTGCGGGTAAAGAATTCCATCCAGGTGATCGCATTCGTGTTGCACCACTCTGGCGTGGAAATCATGGGCTTCGCGTTCAATGGTATTACCCCGCTGATCGAAACCCGAATAGCGGATATGTGAATAGCGCGACACCACGCCGCGCAGGCCGGGTACACTCAGGCAGCCTTCCCACTCGTCATCTTTCTCGTCAGACAGCGGTTCTACAACCGGATTGACCAGTACTGTTTCAGGCACGGCCTCCGCATCGGGATAGCGGCTGTTGCTATCGAACCCAAACACCACAATACGCTGCCCAACACCTATTTGCGGCGCCGCGAGACCCGCACCGTCCTCGGCCCGCATGGTGTCCATGAGATCCCGCACCAGCGCATGGAGTTGCGGCGTATCGAATGCCGTTACCGGTTCGGCGATCGCCAGCAGGCGGGGATCGCCCATATATAAAACCTGTCGAACAGCCATATGCGCACCTCGGATGCAGAGCCGGAAGGGGGCCCATTGACGCATTGCAATATTAACAATTCCCGGCTGTTAACGCTCCCTTCATTTTGCCGGGAATCAGCCGCTTCGGCCGCATTCAGTATGGAAATACTCGGCTAAAGCCGCACGCTGCCTGTTGATACGGTGCCCCAATGAGTGAACCTGGCCCGCTTCGAGCAACACCCGATCCCCCCTGCGCAGCGCGTGATCACGGAACCGATGTACATCGCTTGCCCGTCCGCGCCTGGCGATATTTGTTCTTTACAGAATCTTTACACTCAGTTTACCAACGATTTACACATCATCGCTACAGTGGCACCTCCTGATCTGAATCACATTCAATCGCGGGGTTAATCCCCGAGGAGGTAACTGCAATGAAATACTGGGGGCGGGAAATCACCACAGTCGTACTGTCAGGCTTGCTGTTCGTTACAGGCAACGCAACGGCATCCGGGGATAAAGGTGTCTACCAGGTGACGATCACCAACATTACCCAGGGAGAGATCTTTACGCCGATCATGGTAGCGTCTCACTCCCGTGGCCTGCGGCTGTTCGAACTCGGGCAAGCAGCCGGCATCGAACTGGCCATGTTGGCGGAAGGTGGCGATCCGGCACCTCTCGGTGCCCTGCTGCTGAGGGAGGGAGCCCACGATGTGGCAAGCGCAGACGATGTTCTGCCGCCCGGCGGATCTGTGACCCTGACGGTCGACGTCTCAGGGAACAAGCGCCACCTCAGTGTCGCTTCCATGCTGGTGCCCAGCAATGACGCCTTCTTCGCGCTTAACGGTGTGCAGGGGCCACGGGGCCATCGAACACGGACCCTGTTTTCTCCCGCCTACGACGCCGGCAGCGAAACCAATGACGAGCTCTGTGTCAGCATCCCGGGACCTCCATTTATCTGTGCAGGAGAAGGTTTCAACCCGGCGGACGGTGAGGGCTATGTGCACATCCACCCGGGTATCCATGGGATTGGAGACCTCATCGCGGCAGATCACGACTGGCGCAACCCGGTGGCAAAGATCAGCATAAAGTTTACCCGCAAGTAGTCTCAGGACCCTCCGGGCCGGGGAACCCTGTCCCTGCGGGACTCGCGGGGTCTCCGGTTCCGCTTGTCTGTGTGCCGGCTCTATTGTTTGATCCGGCGTCGGAAAGGGAACAAATCACCGGAAATTCTGTCAGTTTCCACAGGGCGGAGCCGCAGTCCGCGCCATATCCCAATGAGTAAGGAAGTTAGCCGACATAAACTTGTGGGACCGACGGCCGCACGGACGCGGCCGTCGAGCGAACAGGGATGTATTCACAAGGTGAATTGCGCAGCAAGACAAGGTGAATCGCCGATTGGCGAGAGAAAGTCCCCTGGGGGAGAGAGTCCCCTGGGGGAGTGGGTCCCCTGGGGTACGGGGTGTCCCACAAGCTTATGTCGGCTAACTTCCGCGCGCCTTACTAACAACGACGGAGGAAGGCCGCATGACCGGCTTCAAGCCAATAGACCGGATACTGATCGTTGAAGACGACAAAAACATCGCTGCT
>JBDNAP010000285.1:0-8492 GCA_039768325.1 Thiogranum sp. | reverse complement strand
GCACGGACTGGTGGTGCCCGGGTTTGACGACGGCTTGCCGGACGGCGTATTCGTGCGCGGGGTACCGGGTGGTACGCTGGAGCAGGTGGTCTTGTACCTGGATCTGCTGCATGCACTGCACGCACAGGACATACCGGTATATAACAGCGGGCGCGCCATCGAGCGCAGTGTCGATAAAGGCATGACCAGCCTGTTGCTGCACCAGGCGGGTATCCCCGTGCCACGGACCTGGGTCGTATCCGACCCCGATCAGGCGCAGGCTATCTGGATGCGCGAACGTGCGGACGGGCACCGGCTGGTCGTGAAACCACTGTTTGGATCCCAGGGCTTGGGGGTCATGCGGCTTTCAGCCAAAGATGAATTGCCCGCGCTGGATGACTACCAGGGTGTTTATTACCTGCAGTATTTCATCGAGGGCAGCAACTATGACTGGCGCGTGTTTGTGATCAATGGCAAGGCAATTGCCAGCATGCAACGTCATGGGAATCACTGGGTTAATAATGTCGCACAAGGTGCGACCTGTATCGCGGCACCCCGCGATATTGAGTTGGAAACGCTGGCAGAAGCGGCGGCAGACGCATTGGCGATGGACTATGCCGGTGTTGACCTGATGCGCGATGCCGGTGGCATGTTGCAGGTGATCGAGGTGAACGGAATTCCTGCCTGGCAGGGTTTGCAGGCTGCCTGCGGGGTGGATATCGCGGCACAGCTTGCGGATGACTTCTGTACCCGCTATCTGATCAGCCGCAGGGTCAGGGCGGTGGGGCTGTGAATACACCACTTCCAGACAGGATGTTTACCGGAAGGGCAGTCGCTGATGCCGTGAGGTCTGCCTGTGTGGCGGAGTTGCGGGCCCTGAAACCCGGCAATGTGACGGTATACAGCGCCGGTCATGGAATGCGGGTACTGGACTTCGAACTCAGTGCCGACGCCATCGCACCGCAGTTGGCACAAGCCGGCCTGAGTGTGGGGGAACGCATCCTCGCTGCAATCCAGGCGACCCGCCGTGTCGTAGACTGCAATACCAATCTTGGCATCGTCCTGCTATGTGCACCGCTCGCCCACGCAGCCCTGCAGTTGAGAGCGGGACAATCACTGCGCACAGCGTTGAGTGAAACCCTGAGTGGACTCGAGGTAGGTGATGCACAGCGTGCCTATGAGGCGATTCGGCTGGCGGAGCCCGGCGGACTGGGCGTAGTCAGGGAGCACGATATCAGCGAATCCAATCCGCGGGTCACGCTGTTACAGGCGATGCGTGCAGCGGCCGGACACGATCGTATTGCAGGTCAGTATGCCAGCGACTACGCCGAGGTGTTTGAGTTGGCAGTGCCAAAGTTTTACGCATCGCTGGCGCGGTGGGGAAGCGAGACGTGGGCGATAACTGCGAGCTATCTGGATCTGCTGGCAGCTGTTCCAGACACGCACATAGCGCGTAAATCTGGTTACCAACGCGCACTGGATGTAAGCGCTGAGGCATCCCGGCTACTTGAAGCCCTGGACAGGCAAGGTCCAGGCAAGCAAATGGTTGCTCGATTGTCAGGTTTCGACAAAGAGCTCAAGGAAAAGGGTATTAATCCTGGTACTAGCGCTGATCTGACGGTTGCCGCACTGGCGGTTGGGCGTCTGCAGGATCATTTGAACTGTGCCGGTGGAGATATCTTTCACAGGACGGGGACACGATGAGATTCAGGTTCCCCGGCCGTTTATTTCATTGCAAGCGAAGAAGGAGGAACAAGTCATGGCGAAAATCAACAAGGTGATGGTGGGTGAGGCCCTGGTGGGTGACGGTAACGAAGTTGCACATATTGACCTTATCATCGGGCCGCGCGGCAGTGCGGCCGAGGATTGTTTCTGCCAAACCCTAACCAACCAGAAGGAGGGCGTAAACGGGCTGTTGGCAGTGGTCGCGCCTAATTTGATGGTCAAGCCGTCAACAGTCATGTTCAACAAGGTCACCATCAAGGGTGCCAAGCAGGCGGTGCAGATGTTTGGTCCCGCCCAGCGAGGTGTCGCCATGGCGGTGGCCGATTGCGTTGAAGACGGCACTATACCGGTGGATGAGGCTGATGATTTATTTATCAGCGTTGGTGTATTCATTCATTGGGAAGCGGAAGACGACAACAAGATACAGGACTACAACTACGAAGCGACAAAGTTGTCTATCAAGCGTGCTGTCGACGGTGAGCCGACAGCCGCCGCGGTGGTGTCGGCCAAGGGATCAGCTGAACATCCGTTTGCCGCGCACTCCTGATGGGTAGCAATGGTTGCCCCGGAGCTTCGGGGCAACCATCAGCGCTCTCCTTCAGAGCCTCTGCCGCCGTGTGGTAAGCGCAGTATGATGATGACGCAGACTGGTTTTCCAGAGGCCTGTCAGGCAAGTGACGCTATTTGCGCGGCACCAATGCGGCCGTCGTGCAGTGCACTGGCCAGTAACGCGCCGGCAACACCCAGTTGCCGCAGGTTCAGCAGGTCATCAAGGTCGCGTATGCCGCCGGCGGCGAACAGGTCGGAATCCGGAAACTTGCGGCGAAGTTGCTGCATGCGATCGGTGTCCGGGCCTGCCTTCGAGCCAACGCGGTCGAGGCACATGACGATGACCCGCGTTGGCCAGTGCTCGGGTCGTTCGAGCAGATCAGCTGGGCCGAGCAGTCTGTCGGCGTTGTAGTCAAGTGACAGCACGGTATCGGTGTCAGCGGCCATGGTGTTTTGTAACAGCCCGCTGTCTGACAGGGTTTCGCTGCCCACCACGGTTGATCCCAGGGCAAGTTGATGCCAACGACGGTAGCTGTTGCGGGAATCGATCCCCGCATCGATCCAGATGTCGAGGTCGGGGAAGCGGTCGCGGAGCTCCCCGAGCACGCTGCTCTGATTGTCCAGCCCCCGTATGGCATCCAGGTCTGCAACGTATAAGGTGGAAAATGTATGCAGGCGTAACAGGCCCGCTATAACGTCAGCGGGCTCGCAGGAACGGCACAGCTTGCTGCGTACAGGCTGGTAGTCATCGCGCCGGCCGCGACGGGCATGGACGACACGGCCTTGGGCAAGATCGATTGCGGGTATGAGGATCAAGGTCAGAGCAATGCGAATTTTCGTTGTTGAGTATATCACCGGTGGTGGCCTGCTGAAAGATGAGTTGGCAAGCGGGTTGCTGACTGAGGCCGAGACCATGGTGAGTGCACTGCTGCAGGACCTGGCAGTTATGCCAGGGGTGCAGGTGCTGCTCAGTCGTGATCCGCGCCTGTCGCCGCCAGCGCTGCCACTCGAAGTTTTTACACCGCGGCAGGGGGAAGACATCTGGCAGGTATGGCGCCATTGCATGGAGTGCTGTGATGCCGTCTGGCCGATCATGCCGGAAACAGGAGGCTTACTGGAGCGCGTCAGCCGCCTGGCAGTTGAGCTGGGCTGCGAGCTGATTGGCAGCCGGCCGGAAGCGGTGCATCTTGCAGCAAGCAAATTGCAGACCTCCCGATGCCTCGCCCGTCACGGAATCGATGTCGTACCAACCTGCAGACCGGCAGATCTTGTCGACGACCGGGCAGCGCGTTGGGTCGCCAAGCCGGATGACGGCGTCGGTTGTGAAGGGATCCGGATTCTTGACAAGCCCGGGGATCTGGCTGCATTCCTGGACCCGGATAATTGCGAAGACTGCGTATTGCAGCCCTATATTGAAGGTGCACCGGCGAGCCTTTCCATGCTCTGTCGTGACGGAGAGGCCTGCCTGCTCAGCGCTAATCTGCAACAGGTCGTTGAACTCAATGGACGGTTTCATGTGCGCGGCATCCATGTCGACGGCCTCAGGCGGATCGACAGGCATGCCGGGCTGGCGCGTTCGATTGCCCATGCGATACCGGGTCTGTGGGGTTATGTTGGTATCGATCTGATCTGCACCGCCAGCGGACCGGTGGTGCTGGAAATCAATCCGCGTCTGTCCATGTCCTATGCGGGCTTGCATCAGGCGCTGGGGCTAAATCCGGCCGGGTTGGTTTTGAGTCTGTTGAATGAAGGTCCGTCGATACTGAAGGATCGTCAGTTTGGAACGGGTGGCGGCATGGCGCTGAATCTTGAGCTTCCTCATGCCGTATAGCGATATTATCGGCTGGGACCTTGGCGGCGCACATCTCAAGGCCGCACATCTCGATGATTGCGGGAAGTTGCGTCAAGTGATGCAGTTGCCGTGCCCCTTATGGCTGGGACTGGATCATCTCAGGCGGTCGGTGGATGCAGTGATGGCAGCAGTACCGCTCGCAATCCGCTATCACGCCGTGACCATGACCGGCGAACTGGTTGACCTGTTTGACAGTCGTGTTCAAGGTGTACAGCGACTGGCAGGGGTGATGGAGGAAAAGCTGGCGCCGGCGGATATGGGGTTTTATGCCGGATGTGACGGTTTTCTTCAAGCCGACGCACTAGCCTCCAGTGTAGAGAGGGTTTCCTCGAGTAACTGGCTCGCGAGCGCGTCGTTTGTCGCGCAATGTGTACCTGAGGCGCTGTTCATTGACATCGGAAGTACGACGACCGACATAGTGATCTGCAAGGACGGTGACGCGCTGGCGCGTGGTGCCGATGATCACCAGCGTTTGATCTCGGGTGAACTGGTCTACACCGGTGTGGTGCGCACGTCGCTTATGTCAGTGACCGACAAGATACCGTTCAGGGGTGAATGGGTATCGATGATGGCGGAACATTTCGCGAGTATGGCGGATGTGTACCGTGTTACCGGCGAACTTCCATCGCACGCCGATCTGCTACCGAGCGCCGACGGCGGACCCAAGACGCTGCTTGCCAGTAGCAGGCGTGTGGCCCGCATGTTGGGCCTGGACCTGGATGCCGCGTCTATGGAGGCGTGGTCAAGCGTTGCGGCCTACCTGTCCGAGTTGCAATTGCAGCAGCTCATGCGCGCCTGTGAACTCAGTTTTTCGCGCGGACTTCTGGGCCGGAACGCGCTTGTGCTGGGTGCAGGAGTCGGGCGTTTCCTGGTCAAAAAACTGGCAAACCGCTTGCAGCGGCAATACATGGATTTCACGTCGTTGCTGGATACCGGCGATCTGGAGTTCGGCGATCCGGCCGACTGCACGCCGGCGGTTGCGGTTGCCAAACTGGCGAGAAGCCGTTTGTGAGTGAACGCATGCTCAGCGAGGTCCCGTACAGTGCTGACAGTGCCCACCTGTTCGAATCTCTCGCCGACCGACCCTGGTCGATGTTCCTGGACAGCGGTCGGCCATTCGTGCAACAGGGTCGTTACGATATAATTGTGGCGGACCCCATGCTTACACTGACCACGCGTGGTCCGCTGACCGAGGTTCGCAGTCGACATAGGGTGGAATTATCGAAGCAGGACCCCTTTGCGTTGCTGCGGCGGTATCTGCAGCCGACTGCAGCACAAGTGCCCGATTTGCCTTTTTGCGGGGGAGCGCTGGGTTATTTCGCCTATGATCTGGGCCGCCGCATCGAGCAACTGCCGCGTAGCGCTGAAAATGCGGAACAGATCCCGGAGATGGCGGTGGGACTGTATGACTGGGCGTTGGTGGTGGACCACGAACGGCAGCGCAGCCGGCTTGTCGGCCAGGGACGGGATGACCGGACGCGGCAACAATGGCAGGAATTACTGGCGCGTTTTCGCAACCCGCCGGCAGCACGCCGGCGCCCGCCATTGCGGGTGCTGGCTGCGCCCGTATCGAGCATGACTTACCAGGACTACCGGCGGGCATTTTACCGTATCAAGCACTATATCCGTGAAGGGGATTGCTACCAGGTTAACCTCGCCCAGCGATTCGAGACTGAAGTTGATGGATCACCGTGGGCGGCCTACCAGTTACTGCGGAAAATGAATCCAGCACCGTTCGGCAGCTATTTGAATACCCCTTATGCGCAGATTCTGAGTTCTTCACCTGAGCGGTTCCTGCAGGTCAGGGGAGGTGAGGTCGAGACGAAACCGGTCAAGGGCACCCGGCCCCGATCAAGCGACGCGGTTGAAGACCGCCGGCTGGCAGAGGAGCTGCGGAAAAGTTCAAAAGATCGTGCTGAAAATGTGATGATCGTGGATTTACTGAGGAGCGATATCAGCAAGACCTGCGCGCTTGGAACTGTACAGGTGCGTAAGTTATTCGATGTGGAGAGCTTCGCCACGGTACATCACCTGGTAAGTACCGTCACCGGTCAGCTGGATTCCGCCAGCGATGCGCTTGATCTGTTACGAGGCTGTTTCCCCGGCGGATCGATTACCGGTGCCCCCAAGCTAAGGGCAATGGAGATCATCGAAGAACTGGAATCATACCAGCGGGGTGTTTATTGCGGGTCGGTTGCTTATGTCAGTTTCGACGCTGCAATGGATTCCAGTATCGCTATTCGCACATTGGTACATTCCGATGGCCGACTCAGGTTCTGGGCCGGTGGAGGTATTATCGCCGACTCGGAAGTGGACGCCGAGTACTCGGAAACACTCGACAAAGCGGCTGCTTTTCTGAAGCTGCTGAAACAGTTGGAGGTTGACCATGTGGGTCGTGAAGATTGGCGGAAGCCTTGCAGCGGATGAACTTCTGCCCTGCTGGCTGGACTCATTGAGTTGCTATGGCGGTGGCGAGGTCGTCATCGTCCCGGGCGGGGGACCGTTTGCCGAGCAGGTCCGTATTTCGCAACGCTGTTGGCGCATCGATGATTCCGCCGTGCATGTCATGGCTTTACTGGCAATGGAACAGTACGGTTTTATGATGTCGGGGATACGTAATGACCTGGTACCGGTTGAGTGCGAAACCGATATGTTACGTGTCCTGAAGAAAGCCGGAGTGCCCATCTGGTTGCCGACATTTATGGTCAGCAAAGAGGAGGATATCGAGCATTCGTGGGATGTGACATCGGACAGTCTGGCTGCCTGGTTGGCGTGGAAAATCGGCGCCAGTCGCTTGCTGTTGGTGAAATCGGTGAAGCTCGGCGATAGTAAAGTTACTGCTGAGGAATTGAGCCAGCAGGGTATTGTCGATGTGGCTTTCCCCGATTATCTGCGGCAAGGCAAATTCATTACCATGATTGTGCAGCAGGAACACTACAAGCTTATACCACAGCTGCTGAATGGAACGACTGCGGGTGCACAAGTTGTCGCCAATGGGACAGAGAAACTTGTTGTTCGATCTCCCTAGCCCGCCTATCTCACGAACCCGGCGCCAGCACCCAGGATCCCCGTGAGATAGGCGGGCTAGCCGGACACAGTTGGGAGCATTTACGAACACCTGAGGTCGACTGGCTGCTGGACAAATTCATCGTTGCGATCAGGCCACTAGCCTATTTTGCACCCAGGCGATTGTCGGCACCACGTTCAAGAGGGAGCAGGGCATGTTCGCCAAGGTCCCGCTCATCCAGTTGAGCACGCACCCGTTCAATGGCGCTTGCTGATAATCGGGACGTGCGCTTTCCACCCTGACAGAGCGCGGTGCGGAAGCCCAGGTAATCGGGGGCAAGTATCGACAGCAGCGGGATATCTTTTAGCTGAAGCGAACCGGCCAGCCCGGTCAGCAGGCCCAGTTCTTTTCCCAGACGCACGAATGCAGCCAGAGTTTCCATGTTCAGATGGTGGAACAGGCCGCCACTGGTTTTGTCAGCCGTATCGAGCATGACGCCGGCACAACCCGCCGCTCGCAGAGGGTCGAGGAGGTGCAGGGGTGGGTACTGATCGATGAACAGCACTGCGATGACGCGGATGCCGCTACGGCCGGCGGCCGCCAGTGTCTTCAGGATATCGGCATGCGTGCAGGGACCGAACAGTCCGACCTTGACGAAATCTACTCCGTTGGCGCTGGTTGTCCGGATTGCGTCGGCAATGACTTCCGCCGACATTGGCAGATCGCCCACTGTCGCGCTGACCGGCCGGCGCCGCCCGATGAATCGTGTAACGGATTGCTGTATATCGTTGCCAACGGCACCCAGGGCGCCGCGCGCCGGGTCCTTAAGATCTATTATGTCGGCGCCACTCTTGAGCGCCACACCGGCTTCCTGCAGATCTGTCACACTTGCCAGCAATGCAGTCATACACGCGCCTCGTTATCTTGTTTGTCGCGGTGCTGTGTTACCGCTTCCATGAGCCATTGCCACGCCTGCTGTTCGTGTGGCCCGGCTGTTTTCTGTACGGCGATAGTGAGATAGTCGATCTCGGACTGGATTTTCTGCCAGGGCAGCATAGGCAGCCGGCTGACCAGGATGGCGGCTTCGAGTACGGCAGCCTGCGCGCGGTTGAAGCCGCGGAAGGCGGCGTGTTGTTCCTGGTGGACAGGCCGGCACAGCAGGCGCGGTCTGAGTTCGTCGTCTTCCACCCGCTCCACAAGGACTTCGGTATGGGCCAGCGCATCTTTCAGGCGTGCACCCGCTATGCTGGTGGCCGGACAGAGCGGCCATTGCCACCGACCGGTTAAACAACCGGCGATAACGCGCACATCATCTGTGTAGTTGATAACCGCGCAGCGGTCGCGCAGCATGTTGTCCAGTGATCGGGACGGGCGAAACGG
>JBDNAP010000284.1:0-4490 GCA_039768325.1 Thiogranum sp. | reverse complement strand
TCCTCTTCCATGCGCTTGAGGATCACCCGATCATGAAGTGGACGAAGATTCATTAAAAATTTCTCCTTTAGCTGCAAAGCCTTGATACACGCGAGTGGATTATTAGCACTCACCCTAAGTGAGTGCTAATAATAGCCGGCAAACTTTGAGAGTCAAGGGGAAAAATGAGCCCCCATACCTCACCAGATCGACACGACATCGCTTGATCTTTGTTCCCAAAAGGAATTTTCTTCCTTCGGAAATACACAAGGGCATTCCACTCAGTCAGAAAATCCCTTGTAAAAACAAATCTACTGCGCGATATCTGCGCCGACTGGCGAGGCATGGGGGCTACTCATCATCGCGGCGATATTCGCCCTCGATGGTGTGATGGCCGGATCGCTGCGGCCTGGATGAATCGCCAAACTGCTGGACTCGGAACTCTGATTTACTTAAAAACCAACGAATTAGCGCTTGGCGAAACGGCGGCACCAGGAAAATGAAGCCGATAGCGTCGGTGAAAAATCCGGGCGTCAGCAATAGCGCCCCGGCAAATACCAGCAACACACCCTCGAGCATTTCCAGTGCCGGCAGCTGACCCTGCGCCATAACCTGACGGCTTCGCGTCAGGGTCACCAGGCCCTGGAAGCGCAACAGCATGGCGCCCAGAAGCGCGGTAAACACCACCAGGGCAATGGTCGGAACGGCACCGATGACGCTGCCTACCTTGATCAAAAAGTAGATCTCGACCAGAGGAACCAGCAGAAAAAGCAGGAATAAAATACCGATGGGGTTCATGTCAGTACTTTATTCGCTGGCCGGTTTGCCTACAAGCGGGAATCCGGTATGGTGCAGCGAACATGGGTACCGCCAACGACATCCAGATCGTTTTCTGCACCGTTCCAGACACCGACACCGGCCACCGTATTGCGGCTCAGCTGGTGGAATACGGCCTCGCCGCCTGCGTCAATCTGATACCGGGCATCGAATCCGTGTACCGCTGGAAAGGCCAGCTTGAACAGGACTCTGAAGTGCTTCTCATGATTAAGTCCCGCTCGGCCGATTATACGGATGTAGAGGCGACAATCAGCGCTTTGCACCCCTACGAACTTCCCGAAATCATCGCAGTCCCACTGAGTAACGGTTTGCCCGGATACCTGGATTGGGTACGCACTGTTCATAACGAGGCAAAATGAAACACTGGTTCTTTTTATTTCTTGCCGGCTGGCTGGTCCCCTTCGCCCAAGCCGGACTGCTCGGTGACGACGAACTCCTGCCTGCCGACCAGGCGTTCTCTTTTAAAGCCAGCATGGCCTCAGACGATCGTATCCGTGCAGTTTGGGACATTGCCGACGGTTACTATCTTTATAAATCCAAATTCCGCTTTGACACGGATGCTGAGGGCATTCGCTTTGGTGAGGCGGTACTGCCGGCCGGCAAAATCAAGCAGGACGAGTTTTTTGGCGAGATCGAGACCTACCGGCACCAGCTTGTCGTGGAAATCCCGGTTATCCGCGAAGCTGGCGCAGCAGACAGTTTTGATCTGAAGGCCGGTTCCCAGGGCTGCGCCGACATCGGCGTCTGCTACCCGCCACAGACACAGCTTGCAGCACTCGCCTTCGCCAATACCGATACACGAACTGCTGGCGGTGCCCTGCAGGCCTTGAGCGATCTTGGCACCAGCCTCGGCTTCGGTGGTGACGATGAACTGCTACCGGCAGACCAGGCATTCCAGCTCGATGTACAGGTCAGTGAGGCCGATACCCTGACCGCCAACTGGCTCATTGCGGAAGGTTATTACCTGTACCGCCACACCTTCGAGTTCGCCATCGAAGCGGCCGACGGAACCACATTGCAACCCGCCAGGATGGCGGATGGCGAACACAAGACCGATGAGTTCTTCGGCGAAATTCAGGTCTACCATCAGCAGGCACAGGCGGAAATCCCGCTGCAACGTTCCACTACACAGGCAACACCGGCCACCTTAACGGTCAAATACCAGGGTTGCGCCGAACGCGGCGTATGCTACCCCCCCATCGTCAAGACCCTGGATTTGTTGTTGCCCGCTGCGGCAGCCGCTACCACAGTGGGCTCTACTCGCGACAACGGCAGCCCCGCCTCCAGACTCAGTGAACAGGACGCTATTGCCAAACGCCTGACCGAAGGCAATCTGCTGGCTACCCTGGCCGCCTTTTTCGGCTTCGGCCTGCTGCTGGCATTGACGCCCTGCGTGTTCCCGATGATCCCTATTCTGTCATCCATAATTGTCGGTCAGGGTACAAATATCACCGCTTACCGGGGTTTTGTGCTGTCACTGGTCTATGTGCTGGCGATGGCCACCACCTATACTCTCGCCGGTGTATTCGCCGGCCTGTTCGGTGAGAATCTGCAGGCCGCGTTCCAGAACCCCTGGATACTATCCGGCTTCGCCGCAGTATTCTTACTGTTGTCGCTGTCCATGTTCGGATTTTACGACCTGCAGATGCCTGCCTTCGTCCAGAGCCGGCTCACCGAGGTCAGCAACCGGCAGAAAAGCGGCAGCCTGACCGGGGTGGCGATCATGGGGTTCCTGTCGGCACTGATTGTCGGTCCCTGTGTGGCGGCACCGCTGGCCGGCGCATTGATCTATATCGGTCAAAGCGGGGACGCAGTGCTGGGTGGCCTGGCACTGTTTGCCCTGAGCCTGGGCATGGGAACACCCCTCATCGCCATTGGTACCGGTGCCGGCAAGCTACTGCCCGCAGTCGGGCCCTGGATGGACAGAATCAAGGCGGTATTCGGTGTCATGCTGCTGGCCGTTGCCATCTGGATGCTGGAACGCATCCTGCCGGCGTCGGTCACCCTGCTGTTGTGGGCAGCGCTGCTGATTCTCTGCTCTGTCTACCTGAACGCACTGGACGGTCTACCGGTCGAGGCATCGGGCTGGGCACGGCTCTGGAAAGGTGTCGGCGTGGTATCGCTGGTATACGGCATCCTGCTGCTGATCGGGGCCGCCAGCGGTGCCCATGACCCCTTGCAACCGCTGCAGAGTGTTATGGCAAAACAGGGCTCGGCCCTGAGCAGCCAGCAGGCACACCTGCCTTTTACCAGGATCAGGAACGTGACGGACCTGGAGCGTGAGTTGGCTGATGCCGCCAGGCAAAACAGAGCGGTGATGGTGGACTTTTACGCCGACTGGTGTGTGAGCTGCAAGGAAATGGAAAAATACACCTTCGCCGAAGCGGATGTGCAGCGCGCTCTTTCCGGCATGGTGTTGTTACAGGCTGATGTCACTGCCAATAACGATGACGACAAGGCACTGTTGAAGCACTTCCAGCTCATCGGACCACCGTCAATACTGTTTTACGACAGCGGCGGCAACAAACGGCCGGAATTAAGCCTGGTGGGCTTCAAGCCAGCGGATGAGTTTGTACAGCACGTGCAGGGTTTAGACTAAAAATCGCTGTCAGGGGACCGCGTGTCCGGCAAGCGTATGCCGGCCAACTTTCATGCGCCTTAGTATCACCTGAGCACGATTTTACTTGTTGCTATTTCAAATTATATTTCTTGATCAGATCGTACATGGTCGGCCGACTGACGCCCAGTAACTCGGAGGCCAGTGAAATCTTGCCACCGACATGCCCCATGGCACGAACAATAGCCTGGCGCTCCACTTGTTCCCGGATTTCGCGCAAGTTAAAGGTGCGGGCATCGTTGGTGCCCGCCCCACCCAGTTCCAGATCAGACGTTGATATCTGCTTGTGCTCCGCCATGATCACCGCACGTTTCACCCGGTTCTCCAGCTCACGTACGTTACCCGGCCAGGGATAGGCCTCGATCGCCGCCAATGCATCCTTGCTGAAGCGGTGCTGGAATTTGCTCATCGATTTGCTGAACTTCTCCAGGAACAGACGCGCCAGCAACAAGGCGTCGCCTTCACGTTCGCGTAACGGCGGAATACGGATACTGATTTCGCTGATGCGGTAATAGAGGTCTTCGCGGAAACTGCTTTCACGCGCCAAATGTGGCAGGTCCTTGTGCGTGGCGCAAATCACCCGCACGTCGACGGGAATCTCCTGGCGGCCGCCGACACGTTCAATGATGCGCTCCTGCAGGAAACGCAGCAGTTTGGCCTGCAGAGACATCGGCATATCCCCGACTTCGTCGAGGAACAGCGTGCCACCGTGGGCAACTTCGATCTTGCCCGGTGTCTGTTTAACGGCACCGGTAAATGCTCCCTTCTCGTAACCGAACAGTTCGCTCTCCAGCAGGTTCTCGGGGATTGCCGCACAGTTGATGGCGACAAACCGGCCTGCCGATCGTCCGCTCAGGGAATGTATCGCACGGGCGAGCAATTCCTTACCGGTTCCCGATTCGCCGAGCACCAGAACCGTGGCATCTGCCGGCGCGACTTTCTCTACCGTCCGGCACACCGTCAGCATCTGCGGGCTGGCGGTAATCACACCCTCCAGTGGAGATTCACCGCCTGAGAAATGCAGGCGCTGATTTTCCTCTTCAATCTCGTGCAAGCG
>JBDNAP010000283.1:0-3405 GCA_039768325.1 Thiogranum sp. | reverse complement strand
CCTATGGTACCGGCGCAGGGGTTGCCGTTGCGACGGGTGACGGTACGGAGATTGGACGGATCAATGCGCTGATCGCCAGCGCCGATACGCTGGCAACGCCACTGACAAAGAAAATCACCCACTTCAGCGGGATCCTGCTGTGGGTCATTTTGGGTCTTGCCGGCCTGACCTTGCTGGCGGGCTGGTTCCACGGGGAGCCTCTGCTCGACGCCTTTATGGCAGCAGTGGCGCTGGCGGTTGGTGCAATTCCGGAGGGGTTGCCGGCGGCGATGACCATCATGCTGGCGATCGGTGTGGGCAAGATGGCGCAGCGCCACGCGATTATCCGCAGGATGCCAGCGGTTGAAACCCTGGGCAGCACGACGGTTATCTGCTCCGACAAGACCGGTACCCTGACCCAGAATCAGATGACGGTGCAGCAGATCTGTGCAGGAGACAGATGTTACGAGTTCTCGGGCGTGGGTTACGCTCCACAAGGAGAAATCAGCCTTGACGAATCCGCGA
The DNA here is from genome assembly GCA_039768325.1 of Thiogranum sp. GTDB lineage: Bacteria > Pseudomonadota > Gammaproteobacteria > DSM-19610 > DSM-19610 > Thiogranum. Next base: position 2,901 of record JBDNAP010000283.1, on the reverse strand, counting down.
TCGATCCACAATCGCACCCTGCCCTTGAGGAGTGTCTGAAGGCGGGTCTGCTTTGCAACGATTCGCGCCTGATCAACGATGGCGAGCAGTGGGGCAGCGAGGGTGATCCAACAGAAGTCGCATTGATCACCGCTGCAATCAAAGCCGGGCTTGAACGAGAGGCGCTTGAACAGGCAATGTCCCGCATCGATACGCTGCCGTTCGAATCCCAGCATCAATACATGGCGACGCTGCACAGCGTGGCAACAGGGGCAGCGCCTGTCATTTACATGAAGGGCTCCGTTGAAAGTGTCTTGTCCCGTTGTCGCGATACCTACGGGACGGGCTCTGATATCGGGTTGCTCGATCAGGCAAGCATCCACCGTAACGTGGAGGAGATGGCCGCGAGGGGACTGCGGGTGCTTGCCTTTGCCCGGAAGGTTGTTACGACCCCAGTTCAAGCGGTCACACATGATGAGGTGGCTGATGGCCTGACTTTCCTTGGATTGCAGGCCATGATGGATCCGCCCAGGCCGGAGGCGATAGCCGCCGTGAAAGCCTGCCAGAAAGCCGGTATACAGGTTAAGATGATAACCGGTGACCACGCGGCGACTGCCGCGGCGATCGCTCGACAGATCGGTCTTCAAAGTAGCGCCCAAAGTGACCCTGATAGTTTCGCTATTAACGGGCACAGACTCTCGCAAATAGTCGACCATGAGTTAGTGGAGGTCGCCCAGCGGACGGCGGTGTTTGCGCGGGTATCACCCGAACAAAAGCTGCGTCTGGTGGAGGCCCTTCAGGCCAAAGGGCATGTGGTGGCAATGACCGGTGATGGCGTCAACGATGCACCCGCGCTCAAGCAGGCCGACATCGGCGTTGCCATGGGAGTGGGCGGTACCGAGGTAGCCAAGGAGGCTGCGGATATGGTGCTCACGGACGACAACTTTTCGACCATCGAGGCGGCCGTCGAGGAAGGTCGGGCGGTGTTTGATAACCTGGTTAAATTCATCACCTGGACGCTGCCTACCAATATCGGCGAAGGATTGGTGATACTGGTTGCCGTATTTGCCGGCCTCACGCTTCCCATTACGCCGGTCCAGATTCTATGGATTAATATGACAACGGCCGTGTTGCTCGGTCTCATGTTGGCCTTTGAAGGTAAGGAGCCGGGGATCATGGAACGTCCCCCGCGGCGCCCCGACACGCCAGTACTCACCCGGGCGCTCGGATTTCGTATTGGTCTTGTGAGCCTGATGTTATTGCTTAGCGCTTTTGGTCTGTTCGAATGGGCGTTGCTGCACGGCAATAGTCTCGAAACGGCACGAACCGTTGCGGTTAATATGTTCGTTTTCGGCGAGCTCTCCTATTTGTTCAATTGCCGATCGTTGCGATACTCGATGTTCGTGCTGGGAGTTTTTTCGAACCGCTGGTTGGTTCTCGGTGTGTCGGTAATGGTCTTGCTGCAAGTCTTGTTCACTTACTCCCCGGCGATGAATCATCTATTCGGAACAGCCCCGATGGACATGACCGAATGGGCGTGGGTTCTGAACGGCGGATTGGCAATCTACATGGTTGTGGGTGCCGAAAAGTGGCTGCGTCGTCGTACCGGCAGTGAGATAGGCAGCTAAATAGGCGTGTCCTAGACGAATTCGTAATTCACGCAGCAACTGGTGTCTGAAAAAGTCCGTTGCAGTCTGATATCCACGAATAGTCACTCAGTTTTGCGGGTAGTGGTTGATGTTGGCCACTAACTTCAGCAGGCGCGCTCCCATCCAGCGACTGGTGAACACGGGTATGGTTGTAGTACTGTTGGAACCGGGCGAGTTTTCTTTCCAGGTCCTGCGTGTTCCAGAAGAAGACGCAGTCAAGGTATTCCCGCCGAACGGTTCCAATCAGTCGCTCTACGAAGGGATGCGATATCGGGGTATACGGGATGGACTTGATTTTTCTGATCTCGAGAATCCGCAGGTTGGCCTGCCATCGGTGATATCGGAATAGCGGATCGTTGTCCAAACTGAGATAGTGTGGAGCGCCTTTCGTAGAGATGGCCGTGTTGAACATGCGACACAGGGCAACACCATCGACATCGCCCGGATGAACGCCAAAACCGATGATACGCCTCGTGAACTGATCCATCACCACCAGCACCCAGTGGCTCTTCAATAGAATGGATTCGCACCGAAACAGGTCAATGCTCCAAAGGCTGTCTTTCGTGTGTCCGAGCAGAGTTAGCCATGATGGCCCATCGTCATCGGGCGTTGGTTGGTAGTGCATGGCGAGAACACGCCTGACCAGGTCCTTATCGATATCCACTCCGAACGCTTTGTTGATCTGCTGCGCGATTCTAAGACAGCCGAAGCGTGGGTTGCGTCGTTTTAGCTCGACAATCGCTTGGATAAGTTCCGGTGACGGACCCTTGGGCCCTGGTTTTCCTTTTCTACCGGATGAATACAGCAGTTGGTACTTACGCTTTTTAAGCAGGTTATGAAATTTAAACAACGTCGATGGCCGAATAATCACCGCAGCCCGCTGAATACGACGTGGGTTGAGAAACAGCGACCAGAAGCCGAACAGAAACCGATCCAGTGTCGAAAGATTGGGCGCGCGTCGCTGCGAACGATGAATAAGCAAGAGCTGTTGCTTCATGAGCAGACTATCGGCGACAACAGCCCTCGCCCCGCCGGGTCCCAGGAGCTTGGCGACCGTGGTTAACAGATGCGCGAGGAGTATCAGCAGATCCTTCATGGCAGAGCAGGGTAGGGAAGGTTGCGTGCAAGAACAAGACTGTCTAACCTGCCGTTTTCAGGCAATAATTAGCAATTCGCCTAGGACAGGATCGACCGCTTGGTAATCGATACTGATGCGTTCGCCGGCCACCGGCCGGAATAGCGTGTCGGCAAAAGTCACGTGATCGGGATGCTT
>JBDNAP010000040.1:0-3729 GCA_039768325.1 Thiogranum sp. | reverse complement strand
TTTGGCTGCGCTTCCTCATCGTAGCTCTCCTTAATTTATGGAGCCATCAAGTGTATCAATTTGCCCACGAACACTATGAGCACTGGAGTTCAGCTGCAGTGCCATCTCGACTGCTGAAACCGCTTGATCAGACTTAAGGCGGTTCCATGCATTGATTTTAAACATGAAATTAATTACTAACCATAATGTCATTTGTGGTTTTACCTGATCATCCAAGGGAATTGGCGTTGTGACGATTTATTGTTTGTAAGCAGTGAGTAAAGTTTGTGCTTCAGTTGACATTCATCTAGATTTTCAACACAGTCTAAATATCCAAGATATTCATCGGTAAAGCCGTGCAGTTGCAATCGGACGCCGGGAAAGTCCGCAACAGATCCATTACGATCTGCTATGTCGACGAATGGGGGGGTGCTTATTAACTATTAATTTTAATTAGCATTAATTATCATTTGTCAAGGTAGAGATGTTATCAAAATGGATGTCCGTCAATAGCTAAACCTAAACTGTCCGGTGCACGAAGAGCTACCTTTGACGACCATTCAAATACCACCTGGACCGCTGCGTGATGTAGTGGTGTTTTTTACTTGACACCCAATCGCCCTTCCGTCATACACTAATCCCCCAAAAGCAAATGCTTATCATATCGGCAAGTCGGAACAATGCCGGTAAGTTCCTGTCACTAAATTGTGTTCGATTTTTAGCACTTTCCATCTCTTCGGAAGATAGCCCAGTTTGCCCACGATACTGTCCGGCTGGCAGCAGACCGCGATGGTGGTGAGGCGATCATAGGATTGGCTCATGGCAGACTCGTCAGTAGAAACGATTCGTGATCTTATCAGCCGCGGTGAGTACATCTTGGCGGCTGATGCCGGAACCAACGCAATCGGCGAAGATATTCGTGCGGCGGACGCCGAAATGGTTTGGATAACGGCGCTGGCTCTCGCTCGATGTGGAGCCATACGGCCGGCGGAGGACCTGCTGGAAAAGACCGGTCTTGTGGCCAGATCCGCGTCATTCTCCGACCGGTTGGCCGAAGACGTTGGGGCGCTGTGGGCCCGCCTCACCAAGGATCGAGCGCTGCGCGCGATTGGTGGTGAGCGCGTGCGATTGGCGCAGCAGTCCGCTGAGCGTTATCAGAGCCTCATCGATTCCCATCAGAGCATCTATGCGGCCGTCAACGCGGCGACCATGTACTTGGTGGCGGGGGACAGGCAAAATGCCGACGACATGGCCAAGAGCGGTTTAACACTCCTTGAAGGTCTTGACTCAGATTCGGACGTCTCGTACTGGGACCTGGTGAGCCGGGCCGAAGCCCACCTCGTTTTAGGCGAACCGGCCGTCGCGGCTGAAGCAATAAAAGCAGCCGCCGCCAAAAATCCGGACTGGGCAATGCGCGCCACCACGCTGCGACAGCTCAAGCTGGTGTGTGAGATGAACAATCTCGGGGATGAAGTCCTTGCGAAACTGGCGGTGCCCGCGATCGTTCACTACACGGGCCATATCTTCCGGGCCGGACCTGAACAGCGACTGAGACGTGAAGTCGGTGACCTCTTCAGGGATCGAAACGTTGGCGCGGCCTACGGATCCTTGGCCTGCGGAGCGGACCTTGTCATAGGCGAAACGGCACTGGCACAAGGTATCGAACTCCACGTGACGCTGCCATGCCCGAACGATGAGTTCATTGCCCGATCGGTCTCCACCGGTGGCCAAACCTGGGTTGATCGGTGGCAGGACGTGGCCGACCGGGCTACGAGCATGAGCGCCGGGGAGACAACCGCCCTCGATGATGCTGCCATGTTCGCTTTTTGCGATGATTTGATAATGGGCAAGGCGCTGATTCGGAGTCGGCACCTTTGCTCGGAGGTGTTTCAACTGGCGGTCTGGGATGGGGAGGTTTCGGCTGGCGTCGCGGGGACGGGGGCTGCGGTGGAGCGCTGGCGAGCGCTTGGAGGAAGAACGTCGGTAATCGACTTGAAGCATTCGGAATTCGAGGCGGTGAGCAAAACCGTCTCGACGGAAAGGATCGATCGGGTTCGGACGGTTCGCGGGATCCTGTTCGCCGACATCAAGGGTTTCAGCGGTCTGACCGAACTTCAGCTTCCGGAGTTCTTTGAACACGTGATGGCTGCTCTCGCCGAGGTGCTCGCCAAATATGGCCAAAGCCTGTTGTATCGAAACACATGGGGTGATGCGCTTTACCTGGTATTCAGCAGCACAGGTGATGCAGCATCGTGTGCATTGGACCTTCAGGATCGTTTGACCGAACTTGCGCAGGAAGCCGGTTGGGAAGGCTTGACGGCCAGGATTGGTGGTCACGCTGGACCGGTATTCGATGGCTATGACTACGTGTGCGATGAACCCACGTTTTATGGGACTCACGTGATCCGGGCGGCTCGAATCGAACCGCGGACGCCTCCCGGTGAGGTGTATGTAACAGCGGACTTTGCGGCCCTTGCTGCGGCGTCGGGGCGGTCTGACCTGCATTTTGAATATGTGGGTCATGTACCTACAGTCAAAGGCTACGGCGCCTTCCCGATGTATGTCCTGACCCGTTGAATCTCCTGCGGTACGGCGCTGTTCGCAACTGGCGTGTTTGCGGAATCACCTGTAGAAAACCAGATGGAGACTCCTCGAGGGAAACGGATGCAGCATCAGATTGACAAAGTTGGCGGACACCTCATCGTCGCGTTTTTAGTTTGATCGGCAACCGTTTTTGACTGCAATCCAAATCCCATTTTGGTCAGACAACTTGTAATAGTGCTTTTTTCTTGACAAAAAAACCTTCCGTTATACATTAATTTTCATAAGCAAGACCTTGTCTCTTCCCCTGTCCGTTGGTGCTGGTTACCAGGATGCACTAGTCAGCAAGCGGAAGATCTCTTCCAGCCCGAATCAGCCCATTATCATAAGGGACTTACACTCGAGTGTCATACGACCGGTTTTGAAAGGAGAAACGATATGAAGATATTAGCCAAACGCGTGACGATAAGCCTGGTAGCCTTCGGATTTTTTCTGGTAGCCTGCAGCAACAAGCAATTAGCACCTACTTCTCAAGCCGAAAAGCCTATTTCTCAGGTGGTAAAACCTCTTTCTCAAGCGCAAAGACCTCCCGCTTCGATTCCGCTAAGCAAACCGAATCTCGCACTTGGAAACGCCAACTGGGTGGCCGGGCTTCACGCGAAGACTGAATGGATTTGGAGCGCTCATTTGATTCCCCAGGGCTTTGAAAACAACCTGGGAAAGTTCTTTCTTCATATCCCGGCCGTATTCGAGGAGCAGCTTGACTTCTCAACAACTTTAATCTTCGATGAGCCCTCGTTTAGAAACGGGGTGCAGATGTCCGGCTTCGTGGACCGGGTCACCCGAGAGCTTGTGATCAGCTATATCGCGCAGCATAGACGTGCCTGGTATTCAATGACACACCACGCATTGCTGGGCGCGATCACCGCGCGCAAGCACGGGCTCACAGATGATGCGATTGCTGCGAAATGGAGTCACCTGCTCGAGTATCAATCTCATTCGCAGGCTTATACACGCCTTGAACGGGCGGCGCTTCGTTTCGCTGAAGCGTTTTCGTCGAACCCAAAGTCATACACAGATGCGGACTACAAAGAGCTACGCGCGGCGTTTCGGGAAGACAATGCTCGCCGCTTCGCCGACCAAGAGGGCTGGATGGTCAAGCTGAACGCGGCACGGGCGGCACATGCCCATGCGCTCGGATCCGGCAGC
>JBDNAP010000282.1:0-3467 GCA_039768325.1 Thiogranum sp. | reverse complement strand
GGTGTATATTCCCAGCCCGACCGCCAGGGGAATCACCCACCAGGCTATAGGGCGACGCCATCGCTCACAGCTATCGAGCAACCCGGCGCCGAACGGTATCTTTTCGATCCAGTCGGCAAGCGCGGGGTAACCGCGGCGCAATGTGGAGAGAACCTGCAATACCATCAGTGGATATACCAGTACCAGTATCCAGGCGCCCCACGACATCGGCGATGCCGGCTGAAAACCGGTGTAGAAGCGGAATACGTAGAGCTTGTGCTCCAGGTCGAGGAACAGTGTCGTCATACCCACGGAAAGTACGATCGGTGCCCACAACGCGAATCGATCGTGAGCGAAAGGCAACTGTTTCTCCTTGCCCGCGAGTAGCGACCAGGCGGCAAAACACATGATCCCGGCGGTGAGACCGCCCAGGAACAGGTAAACCGCTATTTCCCAGCTCCAGATGGTCAGACTGGGATCGACCTTGGCATTGAAGCGGGCGGTGACCAGGACTTCTTCGACCATGTCGCGCCCCTTACACCAGGTAGTAAACGTTGGGTTTATTGCCGGTCTCCACCAGCAGGGCCTTGTAGTCGCGTGTGCGTAACAAACGGCTGACCAGACTGTCTGCATCGTCTAACACGCCGAAGTACATGCAGTGAGTCGGACAGCTTGAAACGCATGCCGGATCCAGCCCCTGGTCCACCCGGTGGTGGCAGAAGGTGCATTTGTCGATGTAGCCATCCGGATGCATGATGAGGCGTGCATCATAGGGGCAGGCGGCGATACAGGCCTTGCAGCCCGTGCACTTCTCGGCGGCGACCAGGACGATGTTGGTGTCCTTCCAGTAGTGACTCGCGCCCGTCGGACAGTTGGTCACGCAGGTGGCGTGGGAACAGTGATTACAGCGCTCGGAGCGAAACTCGGTGCTGAGATGCGGATACTCGCCGCGTGTTTCCTCCACCACCCAATCGCGGTTGAGACCGGCGGGAACGCCGTTCTCATTCTTGCAGGCGACCACACAGTCGCCGCAACCTATGCAGGTCCTGGTATCAATCACCATGGCGTAGGTGATCATCTCAGGCCGCTCCGCGGACCAGCGTGACAAAACTCGCGCGCATGCCGGTACCCCCCATGATGGGATCGATCTTGACATTGTGCATCAACGCGGCATCGTCCGCCCCCGCGCCAAAGGCGAGGCGCAGCCGCGCTTCGCTATGACCAAAGCCGTGTACCAGAAACACGGAGTCCGGGCGGATGCGCTGCGTCACCCGCACGCGTATCCGGTTACTTTGTACACCGTCAGGATTCTGCAGACGCACGTACTCTCCGTTGCTAACGGCGAGTTGGCCGGCTGCTGCCGGATGTACCCAGACAGTGTTCTCCGGCATCAGCTCGAACAGCAGGGGATTGTTGATGGTGCGGCCGAAGGTGTGCGCAGCGGCACGCCCGTAGTTGAGATGGAAGTAGCCCGCGGGCGGTCTTTGCGGCGGGACATATCGGGGTAATGGGTCATGCCCGGTGTCGGCCAGGGTCTGTGAATAGAGTTCGATCCTGCCGCTCGGTGTTTTAAACGTGATCGTTTCCCCGGCGGCAAAATAGACCGGTGTTTTGCGTGGGAAGGTCTTCACGCCGGTCTGTTCCATCTCCGCCAGCGAAGAGCCGACCTGTTTGAGCTGCCAATCCAGCACCTCGCGGTAGTCCTGCCAGGGGAAGTATTGGCCCAGGCCGAGTTTTTCCGCCAGGCCTTTGGCGATCCACCAGGCCGGTTTGCTGTCGAAACTGGGTTTAAAGGCCGGCATACGCAACGCCAGGGTAGGCGTACGCTCGGCCTTGTTGCGCAAGTCGTCAAAGCGCTCCAGATAGGTACACTCAGGCAGGACTACATCGGCGTAGCCGGTAATTTCCGCCGGCATGGTGTCGACGACGACCACCAGTTCCAGCGACTGTGCAGCCCGTTCCAATTGCTCACGCACCGCCGGCAGCGTGGTGGTCAGATTGGTGGCGTAGACGAACCAGCCCTTGAAGAAGGCGTCGGGCCCCGTTGAGGCATCGACCATGACATTGCTGATACCGGTGCTGACCAGGGGAAAGCGTGCCTGCACCTCGGCCTTCCAGTCCTGTTTCGGCTTGGCCGGTACGGGTGCCGGAAACTCGGGTAAAGCAACTTTCTCCTGCGCATAGAATCCGCCCGGGCGGCCCCAGGAACCAAGCAATGCATTGAGAATAGCGATAGCCCGGCAGCGCTGCGTATCATCGCCATACCAGGTGACATGACGACCAGGATGCACCAGGGTCGCCGGCGCAGCCTCGGCCATGGCATGCGCTGTGGCACGAATCTGCGCGGCCTCCAGGCCGGTCTCCAGGTAGGCCCACTCCGGGTTGTAGGGCTGCACGTGCTCGGCCAGTTGCTCGAAACCGCTGCAATATTTGGCGACATAGTCTTTGTCGTACAGCTCTTCGTTAATCAGAACGTTCATCCAGGCCAGCAGCAGGGCGGTGTCGGTGCCGGGCTTGATGGGCAGCCAGTACCTGGATTTCGACGCCGGGACGGAGAATCGCGGGTCGACAGTAATCAGGGTGGCGCCGCGTTCCAGGGCCTGCGTCAAGGTTTGTACCTGGCCGTTGTGCAGGTTCTCACCGATGTGCGAACCGATGAGCACGATGCAGCGCGAGTCGGCCATATCGGTACGGTCAGGCGAGCCCACCCCTTCGCCAAACGTCAGGCCGAAAGCCATTTCCCGGGGTCCACGGCACTGGGCAAAGGAGGGGTGTGCGTAGGCGTGTGAACCAAAGGCCTGCAGCATGCGCCGGAAATGCCCGCCGCCGTCACCGTGGGAAAACAGGGCAATGCGGTCCCGGCCGTGGCGCTCGGCGATAGTCTGCATTTTCCCGGCGATGTAGGCGAAAGCCTCGTCCCAGGACACTGGCTGGAAAGATTGTGTGTTGCCTTGCCGGACCCGGATCAAGGGCCGCTTGAGACGGTCCGGGTCGCTGTAGCTGGCGATGCCGCCGGTACCGCGGGTACACAGGCGGCCATTGCAATGGGGATCGGCTGGATTGCCCACGACCTTCCACGGTCTGCCGTCCTCCGTGTACAGCGTGGCAGCGCATTGCCAGAAACAGATATTGCACACCGTCGGTGTCGTGCGGACCTCGCCGGTACCCGGCAACGGCGGTGGCGAACAGCCGCCGAGCAGACCCGGCATGAAGCCGGATGCCCCGAACAGGGCGCTGACCTTAAGGAACTCGCGTCTCTGCATGATGTACGGACCCCGCTACATCTTGAACTGGCCGCTCTTGTCGATGACGATGGTTTCATTCAGGAAACGGCTCTTGAAGCCCTCCTTATCGAGCGTCTGATAGGCCATCTCAGCGCGTATGCCATTGGCGCAGTAAAGGATGATCTCCGTGTCTTTGGGCAGGTCGCCGAGCCTGCCTTCGAGCTGTTCCAGCGGGATATGCCGGGCATCCCTGATGACGCCGGT
>JBDNAP010000281.1:0-9817 GCA_039768325.1 Thiogranum sp. | reverse complement strand
GCAGGTATGCGCGCAGCGGATCGAGGTTCCGGGTCGCGCCCAGGCGCAGACCGTGCTGCGCACGGCGGTCGCAAAATTAATCAGTTAGATTCTGCTATCATGCTGCTAATGCTGTTATGGAGCGGCAAAATGACCGTCAGCGTATTGGAGTTACAGCGTGCGCGTAAGCTGTTGGACGCGTTTTGTGCGCGCCGCAATGGCTTGTCGTCCGGCGCTGATGCACGCCTGCGTTGCTGCCAGGATGGTGACAGACTGTTGATCGCCGAAACAACCCGGCTGGAAAAGACACAGGATAGCGAGCCGTTGCGGGCGCTTGTGCAACTCAGTTACGAGAATGCACGGTGGCATCTGTTCTGGCCGTTGCAGGGAGGAGGCTGGCGGCCATATCCTCATCTTCCTCAGGTCGACACTATCCAGGCTGTTGTCGAAGAACTCGAACAGGCGCCATTGCATGTGCACTGGGCATAAGCAGGGCTTAACTTAAAGAAACCATGGCGAGGTGTGAGGCATGCTTCGAAAAAGCGACTCAGTGACACGGTCTAAGCGGCTATGCGGGGTGTTGCTGGGTGCCGTGCTGGTCCTGCCGCTCAGCGCAGATGAAGTCGAGAAGGTGCTTTTCCTGGTTGTCGAGAAGGACGAGGTGATTGCTTCGAATACCAAGGCCGGCCGTTTTGATCGGCTTAAAATGCAGGCCAAGGAGCGCATCAGGGACTACGAGGTGGCCAATGCGGTCGCTGTTGTCGTTACTAACCAGCGTTATGCGGCATATGGCGTTCTCTCGGGGGGGTGGCAGACTATCAAGTTAATCGCCCAGGAAAAGACCGAATCCATCCAGGTACAAGACTACTCGGCGACCATCGTAAGCAGCGAGCGGATTCTGAACTTCTACGGCCGCAGTGGTGCCTGGGCCGAAGTGCGCCGGAGTGTACAATTCAGGTAATTTGACGAGGCTTGTTCTTCAGGTGCCTGTCTGGCGTGTTACATCCACGTACAGCTTTAAGCGCTGGCCGGGTTGCAGGTAGCGGTCCTTGCGTAACGCATTCCATTTGCGTAAATCGGTAACCGTTACTTTAAACCGGCTGGATATGCGCGCCAGTGAGTCACCTTTTTTCACGGTATAGTGTATCGCTCGGGCCTGCGAACCGGGGTGGAGTGACCCTGAGCTCGGTTGATTGACCCACACTACCAGTTTCTGGCCAACTCGCAGGGGATCGCCGGGAGCCATACCATTCCAGGAAGCCAGTTTGCGAACACTGACTTTATACTGTTTGGACAGACCCCAGAAGGTGTCGCCATTACTCACACGGTGTTGGGTCTTGTAGCCTTTTCGGGTGGAGTTCTGCTTGCGCTTCAAGCGTTGCCGGGCGCTCAGGCGATAGTTGTCCTGCCCCTGGGTGGATACCGGGACCATCAGGTATTTCCCGACCCGAATCGAAGAATTCTTCAGACTGTTGGCGGTTTTCAGTGCCTCAACCGTGGTGTGATAATGCCTGGATATATGGCTGAGGGTTTGCCCCTTTTTGACCTTGTGGCGGATCCACTGTATGCGTTTTTCCGGCGCCAGCTGGAGCATTGCCTGGCGGAAGGCGCCTGCCTGATCTACGGGTATTAACAAGCGGTGGGGGCCGGCTGGGGCAGTGGCCCACTGGTTGAAGCCCGGGTTGAGACGGTAGAGGGCATCCAGTTCGATACCAGCCAGGTCCGCGGCGACTGCCAGATCAATTTGTGCGCCGGTATCCACGACTTCGAAAAAGGGCCGATTGGGAACAGCTTCGAGTTGGATCCCATAAGCGGAGGGTGCCCCTACCAGTTGTTTCAGCGCAATCAGTTTGGGTACATAGTCCTGTGTTTCCCTGGGCAGTTCGAGGTCCCAGAATCCAACCGGTTTGCCTTTTCTGCGATTCTTCCGCTGGGCTTTGGCAACAGTGCCTTCACCGGAGTTATAGGCCGCCAGTGCAAGCAGCCAGTCGCCTTTGAAACGCTTGTTCAGGTGCTGCAGGTAATCCAGCGCAGCGGTTGTAGAATCCAGAATGTCACGGCGGCCGTCGTACCACCAGTCCTGTTTCAGTCCAAAATGTTTTCCGGTTGCCGGTACAAACTGCCAGAGACCCGCGGCACGGCCATGTGAGTAGGCAAACGGATCATAGGCGCTTTCGACAATCGGCAGCAGGGCGATCTCAGCCGGCATGTTGCGTTGCTTGAGTTGCTGCTGAATATGCCAGCCATAACGTTTGGCGCGCTCAGTGACACGCTGCATATAGGCGGGATGTTTGACATACCAGTTACGCTGTATGCGGATACGCTTATTGTCCTGTTCGGGCAACTGGAATTCACGACGCAGCTGTTCCCACAGGTCGGATGTTTCAGGAGCCGTATAGGCTGAAACCAGAATGCCCACCATGGGCTCAGCGGCGGCTAACAGCGTGGGTTGTTCTTCCGTCCGGAAAGTCGCGTTTCGATCTGACACAGCAACATCCTGACTGGCATTCGCCTGCGATGTGGTGGCCGGTTGATGCAGGAAGCCGGAACACGCGCTAAGCAGCAGCGCTGCAAGCGGAAACAGGAATTCGAAACGAACAGGCATAATGTCCTTATCGGCCGGAAAGTGGGGTTTTTTACCCCAACGCAGTGAAGAATAATGATATTTTCAGATCGGCGGGCTATGCTGACAGTCTTGACCGGTATCGTCAAGCGCTGTAGCTCGTGCCCCAGGATACGTTATGATTCAGACGCCTATGACCCAACAGCCTTGTTCAAATGCCAGCCTGAACCGTTTACTCGATCTCCGGGCGTGGTGCAGACAGCCGCTTGGCCAGCAGCTGATGGTTGCCGAGCAGGATACGCTACGAGACGTGCTGGGTGACGTATTCGGGTACCATCTGGTACAGCTTGATCCTTGCTGCCAGTCGGATTCTCTGGCCGCCAGCCGGATTGTGCACCGGGTGGTGCAGTCCTTTAGCGAACAGGGATTGGAGCAGCCGCCCGGACTGTTGGGACGTGCCGAAGCGCTACCCCTGCAATCAGACAGTATCGATGCGTTTTTACTGTCGCATGTGCTGGAACTGGCACACAACCCGCACCAGGTGTTGCGTGAAATTGACCGTTGTCTGGTTGCCGAAGGTCATCTCATTGTCCTGGGCTTCAACCCCTATGGCTGGTGGGGATTGCGAAAAGTCTTGTTTGGCTGGCACGGCAAGGTGCCATGGTCGCTGCGCTTTGTCAGTCTGCCACGCTTAAAGGATTGGCTTTCCCTGCTGGGGTTTGACACGATGCAGACGCGTTATCTTTACCCGCATCCACCCTGGCAATACGGTGCGGGAAATAAAAAAAGAGGAGCAACACTGTTGCATCGTTTACATCGTGATCGCTGGCCACTGTTGGCAGCATCCTACTTGCTGGTTGCGCGTAAGCGGGTGACGACACTGACACCAATCAAACCCCGCTGGCGTCCTCAGCGATCGCTGCTGGCAGGCGGAGTGGTCGGAACCAGCCAGGGGAGTCTGCGGCCCAATGGCTGATGTGGAAATATTTACCGATGGTGCATGCCGGGGTAACCCGGGGCCGGGTGGCTGGGGCGCCCTGCTACGCTATGGCGGGCACGAAAAGGAACTTTATGGTGGGGAAGCCGCGACTACAAATAATCGTATGGAACTGACGGCGGCGATACAGGCCCTGGAAAGTCTGAAGCGGCCCTGTTCGGTTCGATTGACCACAGATTCAAGCTACGTCAAAAACGGCATTACGGAATGGCTGCCCAACTGGAAAAAACGTGGTTGGAAAACTGCGGCGAAAAAGTCGGTAAAAAATGCTGATTTGTGGCAGCGCCTGGACCAGGCGGTGCAAGCGCACCAGGTTTCATGGCACTGGGTCAAGGGTCACAGTGGCCACCCGGAAAATGAACGTGCCGATTCGCTGGCTAATCGCGGCATCGATGAACTCTGATACCTTATAGTGTTAACAGGCCCTGAGGGGATCGCTATGCGACAGATTGTGCTCGATACGGAAACCACCGGTCTGGAGCCGAAGGAAGGTCACCGCATCATTGAGATCGGTTGTGTGGAAATGGTCGATCGAAAGCTAACTGGAAACAATTTCCATCAGTATCTGCAGCCGGACCGGGAAATCGATGCAGGTGCTATCGAAGTGCATGGGATTACCAACGAGTTTCTTGCGGATAGACCGCGTTTTGAAGACATCGTCGAAGATTTTATCAGCTATATTCAGGGCGCAGAGCTGGTGATTCACAACGCAGCCTTTGATGTCGGTTTTATAAATCACGAACTCAAACTCTGCGAATACGGAAAGCAGACAACAGATCTGTGTCTGGTACTGGATACCCTGACCATGGCGCGCAAAATGCATGCCGGGCAGAAGAACAACCTGGATGCCTTGTGCAAACGTTACGAGATAGATAACACTCACCGGGAATTGCACGGCGCCCTGCTGGACGCGGAGATCCTTGCCGACGTTTATCTCGCCATGACCGGCGGGCAGGTTACTCTTTCGTTGGGTGGTGATACGGGTTCCGCAAGTGGTGGTGGACAGCTGGAGCAGATCAGGCGTTTTACCGCAGACCGGCCCAGACTGCGGATCATCAGGGCTGATAGTGAAGAGAGCGCCGAACACCAGGCACGATTGGAGGCGATAGCCAAAGCACTTGGCGGTCCGTCGCTTTGGGAACAACTGGAAAAAAGTGATTGAATATTTTCAGCCGCAGGCGGCGCTAGTCCCCGACGATTGAATTCAATATCTCCTGGTGTTCCGGCGAGATATCAATGATCTGAAACCCGCTCCAGTGCGCGCCGGATTCGTTAGCATCTTCGCACCACAGGCTTTCAATGCCAAGCTGAATTTCTACTGACTGGTCACCGACAAGCAGTGGAATGCGTACCTGGCAAACGGTTCCGCAGTTTATCCCTGCGGGGCTTACTGACATGAGTCCATCGACTGACAGATTAACCAGCTGACCCAGAATATTTCCACTATATGCATCCAGAATCTGCGGATGCCCCGGTATTGTTACCCGGCGTTTTCTGCGTTGTTCGGAGATCTCTGCATTGAGAGAGGTATTCGTCATGGCTCGCTCCCGTCGTTTCACTTCTGGCATTTCGTTTACGCTGCGCGATCAAGTAGTCGGTGAATTGATTTCAGAGCGCGGTCAACGAAGGGCTTCTTCTCAGTGTCAACGATGCGTACGCTCTCATTCAGCATAGAGTCCGCGAGTTCCTGCATTGGAATAATGGCCGCTTTAACACCCATATGGTCTACAAACATGAACTTTTCTGTAACCGTACTGCGCCATGACAGTTTCGCCTGTGTTTTGGGTTTGTCCGGGTCCGAAAATTCGAACCAGGTACCGAAGGGAATGCTTTTCAGTTTTTCAAGCATCGCCTTCTGTTCGGGCGACAGGCTGGCCTTCTGTGCGGTGTGTTCCTGAACGGGTTCCTCTGCAACAATGGCTGGCTGTTGTGGCTGTTGTGGCTGTTGTGGCTGTTGTGGCTGTTGTGCCTGTGCATGGTTTTCGCTGACCGGAATGATTGTATCGAGGACTTGGGTTTGCACATCAAACAAAGCGCCAATCAGGCTTTCCTTGTTGACTTGCTGCATTGTCTTTGTGGCATCACGCAGTTCTTCCTGAAAACCCGCTAAGGACTGTTGTCGCTCTGAACGTTGTTCCTGGCTGGCCGGTGGCAACGAAGACTCGACTATACGGTCTACCAGAGCAGCGGCTGCCTGCCAGTCAGCGCTTTCATCTCCCTGCGGACTGCGCAGCAGGATAAAGGTAAGTTTGTCTGCCCAGATGCGTTGCAGAAATTCCTGGGCTGATGCCGGCACTGGTTTTCCCTGACAGCGCGTACGGACTTCCTGCTGTGCACGGTGGCGGGCGGCCTGCAGCTTTTCCTGTCCCTCAGCCGCTTCCGTAGTGCGTGTTTCGATAAGGCCGGCCCGATGGTCGAGATCTTTCACCGCTTTGTCGAAATCTTTCAGCAGGGTATCGAAAATCCCGACATCTTCTTTGAAATCGAGTAAAACCCTGTCGACGATTTCTCTCATTTTTGGGAAGATACCGCGCTCAATCTGGTCATCTTCGACCCAGCGAATACCCGCAGATGTCATACTGTTGAGCAAACCGCGAGCAGAATGTTGTGCGTGGGTAAAGAAATTTCGGTCGATAACGGCGACCTTCAACAATGGCGTATGCAGTCGACTCAGCAAGGCCTTGACAACATTGGGCAGGTTTTCCTCTTTGAGCATGTACTCGAACAGCATCCCGACCAATTCAATCACATTGGTGTCGGCGACAGGAATCTTGCGCCGGTCAACGGCACCAAAAATCTTTTCACGCTCTTCGGCGAGGGTAAGCTGCAGTTGACCGATCAGGTTCTCATCGATTTCTATGTTTTCAATGAATTCGGAACTGGATACAGTCGGGGCTGCAGACTGAATCTGGGATTGCAGCTTATGGATCTGGGTGGCCAGGGCTGGGCCGCTAACCATGCCAGAGCCCCCTGCGGCATGGGTGTTTCCACTCGCGGAACCACCTGCAACTGATCCGCCGGAAGCGATCGGTGTAACATTATTGCCGCCGCCTGGCTGTTGCATTGTTCTGTTGCGTCGACCGATCATGAGTTCGCAGATACGCCCGAACACATCGTCTCCGACTTCTGAGGGGCCCTGGTAATCACCATCATTGTCCTCAGCATCGGCTTCCGCGTCCTCTTCGGCTGACGGGTCAGAATCTGTCGTTTCAACGATTTCCACACCACCTGGCTGTTTCCGGACCTCATATCTCAGGTTGGGTAAAATACCCTGGTCAATGAGGCGCTTGTTGTATTCGCCGAACAGGGTGTCGACCTTGCTTAGTACGTATTTGTCAAACAGGGCGATGCATAAGATACGGACTTTGTTTTCCAGTTCCAGCTGTTCAACGGAGTGTTGAAACGCACAACCCAGCCATGCCGGTCCCCCAGGTATCTGGTTTTCCTCAACGGCATCGCCACCGTTGACGATGGAAAGCCGTTGCTTGAGCGCAAAAATCTGATCCATGATACGGCTTGCCAGTTTGCCGGCAGCATTACGGGCAGCTATCGAGGTTTCAACTTCTTCTGTATCGACTAGAGACAGGCTGTCGAGAGCCATATCATCGTTTTCAGGCTGGGTTTGAGCTTCGGGTTTGCAGGGAAATTCCGAGAACCCCCGATTAATTTCCGCGTAGAATTGTTTTTCGATGACGGATCGCTTTTTACGGACTTCACCCATGGCTTCGAAAAACAGGCTCTGGGCCATGTTGCTTTCGGCTTTCTCGGCAAAATCCAGTAATGCCACGTCGGCATTTTCGAACATTCGATCCATGAGGGGACGAAGATGGCTTAGTGTCAACTCCTGACAGCCGGCCATTAGTTTTTCGAATTGTGTTGCGATTGCCATCTTTGTTCAGACTCCGCTTGAATTGGCATAAGAAGTTTGGCTTAGTGCCCGAAAAGATAACGGCAGCTGAGGATACGTCCTTAAGTTGCACACCGGTTACGTCCTTAATTTGTCAAGACTTTGGCAAAATAGCTGCTTTTTTGCTTAACGGGTTTGCGATGTTATACAGGCACCCGGTTTCCCGGTATAAAAAAATAACGACTGGCATATTGAAAAATACAGAATATTCAAATATTCTAAAAATATTGTTTATATCTGGAAGATTATATCCGCTAAGCGTCTGTGAGATAGGCGTTTTTATGCGGGTTTACCGGCAAATTCGGTCTACAGACCGATATTGTACGAATGACCGGTAAGTTGATGCTTGTCAATGCGCGCGGGCGCCGGCATCAATTAATGTTCCAGTCTAATAGCGTGTCCATTCGAAGGGGAATAGCGAATGAAACTGTGTGGGGAATGCCGAAAAAGACCGTGGCCGTATGTTCTGGTAGTGTTCATCTCAACTTTCGTGGCGTTTGTAACCTGGTTGACACTGTCCGCTGCAGGATTAACACCGCAAGCCAATCGATGGTGGACAGCTATTGCGTTTTTTGCAGCAGGAGGCGTGTTATTCACCTATATGGTTTCATGTATGCGCCGACACTGCGCGGATGACCAGCATGCCAGATAGGATGCTGCTTCCGGTTTTCCCGAATGGGTTCCCGGCCTGATAGGTGAATGCCGGGTGGTGTATTCCCGCGTAAGCGGGGATCCGGGTTTCCGCTTGGCCCGCTCATCCTCTCTGATGTTTCATCCTCTGGGGCAAACGACTTGCTTATCCCACGATCGGCAAAGCGGACATGACCCACTCTCTTTCACAATATAGATAGACAACAGTCTCTATTAGAAAGCCCTTTATTTGCCGCCATCCGTCGATCCCTGAGGATGACTTTACTGGTCTCTGTAGTTTTAATTTTCTGAAAAATAAATAAATATACTGGATCGCCCTGGATGATTCGGAAATATTTACAGCATGGCGCAGTCAGTGCCGTGGCGTGATATAGAAGTTGCAAATATTCGCATATTCTGAAATACTGTCGACTCACTATCAGACAATACATTTTTCAGAGACACGAATCGGAGAGAGTCCTTATGAAGAAATTAGCGATGGGTATTGCTGTTGCCGGTCTGGCTGCGGTATCTATGTCCGCCACTGCATGGTGGGCGCCTGGTTACGAGCGTAACTATGGTGGATATGCTCCTTATTATGCCTATGCGCCTTACGGTCATGCCCCTACCTTGACTGAAGAACAGATCGAGGCCCAAAAGGAAGCGATCGAAGCGCAGCAGAAAGCCGCACTTGAGCATTTTCAGCGCATGGAAGAGCAGCGCAAGGCCATGCAGGCGCCTATGACAGATGAGCAGATGCAGGCGCAGCGCGAAGCCATGCAGAAAGCTATGGAAGAACGCCACAACGCCATGCGTGGTCCGATGGCGGATGGCCCGTTCGGTATGCGTGACCCCATGGGTGACGAGTTTTTCAAACAGATGCAAGCCGAGCGGGAAGCCATGCAGAAAGCCATGGAAGCGGAGCGCAATGCGATGCGCGGACCGATGACAGACGGTCCGTTTGGTATGCGTGACCCCATGGGCGACGAACATTTCAAACAGATGCAAGCCGAGCGGGAAGCCATGCAGAAAGCCATGGAAACGGAGCGCAATGCGATGCGCGGACCGATGACAGAAGGCCCGTTTGGTATGCGTGATCCCATGAGTGAAGAGCACTTCAAGCAGATCGAAGCGCAGCGCCTGGCCATGCAGGAATCAATGGACGCTCAGCGCAAAGCCATGCAGAAGTCCTTCGAAGAGCGGATGCAGAGTCGTCAGCCCATGTGGGATAACCGCTACGGCCCGGCCCGGTAACGCTCAGCTTTCTGGCTGATTTGCCACAAAAGAGCCCGCGCGATCGCTGCTGCGGGCTTTTTTGTGCCACAAGCTGAATGAAATAGACAAAGGTCCAGGTATTTTTTAATAAAAGTACTTGCATATATTAATATATACTGTAATACTTCAATTGTACCTCGCAAACATTAGATTAAACATTGACTAGGAGATTTAAAATGAAACTCAAGAAAACTGTACTTGCAGCCATGCTGGCTGGTGCCACCGTAGTGACGATGACTTCCGCACAAGCCTGGTGGGGCGGCCCTGGTGGTTATGATCGCGGCTGGGGTAACAATGGCTGGGGTAATGGCTGGGGTGACGGCTGGGGTGACGGCCTCGGCGATTTCTTCGGCGACGGCGACTTCGACTTCAACATGAGTGGTCGCACCAGTGGCCGCGGTTACGGTCGCGGTTACGGCCGTGGTTACGGTCGTGGCTATGGTGACTACTATGGTCGCAACTATGG